>JANPDD010000207.1:0-12056 GCA_031431295.1 Hyphomicrobiales bacterium
TTGGGATCGTGGTTGCCGCTGATCCAGATTGTTTCTATGCGATCGGTAAGGTGGCGCAAACGCGTGACGATGTCAGGTTCGAGGTGCGTGTGGCCGTGCACGTCATGAAAACTGTCGCCCAGCAAATAAAGGTGGGAAGGAGATGTTTCAGCGATGACCTGTTCCAGGGCCGTCAAGGTCGCGCCTGTGTCATAGGGCGGAACGGCGATGCCGCGTCTTGCAAGGGCGGCACCCTGTTCCAGATGCAAATCAGCGACGAGGAGCGCTTTCAGTTCGGGCGCGTAGAGTGCGCCGGAAAGATCGGGCACAAAGCTCAAGCCCGCAAGCTTTATGATGTGCTGCTTAGACAAGCCCAGATCCAATATTCCGGGCTTCATCAAAGAGCGCATCGGCGGCTTCGGCGAGAAGGGCATCATGGGCCTCGCCCTTAATTGATTCGCGGCCGATGTCTAAGAGCACGGGCACCGCGAGCGGCGAGACACGATCCAGAGGCTGGTGGATGATCTGGTCCTTGATGCGCTTCAAGAGCGCACCCAGCCGATGCACATCAATGAGGCCTTCGGCCGCATCATCCCAGGCGGCGCGCAACAACACGTGGTCCGGCTGATGCGTGCGCAGGGCGTCGTAGATGAGATCGGTATTGACGGTGACCTGCCGCGCCGTCTTCTCCTTCCCCGGCATGCGCTTCTCAATCAGTCCGGCAATAATCGCCACATTGCGGAAACTGCGCTTCATCAGGTTGGATTCGGCGAGCCACGCCTCAAGGTCATCACCCAGCATGTCCTCGTCAAAAAGTTTAGCGAGGTTGAGTTGGCCGTCCTTGATCATGACAGCAAAGTCGCGGATGCCCCAGACCACGAGGGCATACTCCGAAGCGACAAAACCAAGCGGCCTTGCCCCCCAGCGTTCCAGCCTGCGGGTCAACAACATGCCCAATGTCTGCTGTGCGAGGCGACCTTCGAAGGGATAGCACACCATGTAGAATTTGTTGGCGCGGGGAAAGGTTTCAACCAGCAACTGGTGTTCGCCAGGCAGCACACTGGCCCAGCGCTGTGTTGAAAGCCAATCACTCACCTGCGTCGGCAAATGTTTCCAATGGGCGGGGTCGGAGAGAATGCGCCTGACACGCGCCGCAAGATAGGTTGAAAGCGGAAACTTGCCGCCTTGGTAGGAGGGAATTTTGGGATCACGTCCCGGTGCCTTGGAGGCGATGGCACCAAATTCATCAATGCCCTCGTGGCGCAACACCTGGCCGCCAAACAAATAGGTGTCGCCGACGGCGAGTTGTGCCAAGAACCATTCCTCCATCTCGCCCAACACGAAGCCACCCGCCGCCACGCGCTTTCCCAGCACATTGCGGATTTTGGCGAGACGCACCTTCAGCATTTCCTCTTCGACAATGGTGCCGACATTGAGTTTGTATTGCATGATGAGGCGGGGATGCGAGAGCCGCCAGGTGTCATCGACATTCTGGCGCAGCTTGGCGTAACGTTCGTAAGACTTGAGCGCGTAACCACCGGTGGCCACGAAATCATGGACCTGATTGAACAGCTCCCGTGACAGGTTTCGAAAGGAGAAGGCCGAGGTGACTTCGGCAAACAAATGATCCGCATGAAACGGCCCGGCGCAGGCGCGGCCCATGATGTGCTGGGCCAGCACGTCGAGCTTCAACACCATTGGATATTCCGTGTCCTGGGCATTTTCAGCAACTGCTTCCACTGCTGCTTCGCATTCCAGAACTTCAAAGCGGTTGGAGGGCACGAGCAGGGCTTTGCTTGATTCATCGAGGCGATGATTGGCGCGGCCGATGCGCTGGAGCATGCGGGATGAACCCTTGGGTGCACCCACTTGCACCACGAGATCGACATCGCCCCAGTCAATGCCAAGATCGAGGGTTGACGTGGCGACGACGGCTTTTAATTTGTTCGCGGCCATGGCCGCTTCCACCTTGCGGCGAGTGGCAACATCAAGCGAACCATGGTGGAGGGCGATGGGAAGCGTGTCGTCATTGGCGTCCCACAATTCCTTGAAGAGGAGTTCGGCCTGGGAGCGGGTGTTGACGAAGATGAGGGACATGCGGTGGCGCTTGATCGCCGCGTAAATGTCCTTCACCGCATAGCGCGAGGAATGCCCGGACCAGGGCACGCGTTCTTCAGACTCAAGGATGGAGAGCTTGGCGGGTGCGCCCGGAGCACCAGTGATGAGGGCAACGGGTCGAGAGCCTGTGGGTGCCAGCCAGGCCCGCAGCGCATCAGGGTCCGCGACCGTGGCGGACAGGCCAAAGTATCGAACCTGCGGCGTGTGGGTTCGTACCCGTGTGAGGGCCAGCGACAGCAGCACACCGCGCTTCGAAGTGACGAGGGAATGTAACTCGTCGATGATGACGCATTTCAAATTGCGCAAGAGATGGGCGGCGGTGGGGTCTGCCACCATCAGGGATACCTGTTCCGGCGTGGTGATCAGAATGTCCGGCGGATGCGAACGGATGCGCAGGCGCTTCGAATGTGGTGTATCCCCCGTGCGGGTTTCGATGGAGATGGGAAGCCCCATCTCTGTGACGGGTATTTCAAGATTGCGGGCGATATCGACGGCCAGCGCCTTCAAGGGTGAAATATAAAGCGTGTGGATGCCGTGTTCGTCGTGGGGTTCGGCAAGCTCCTGCAAGGTCGCAAGAAAGCCAGCCAGAGTCTTGCCACCACCCGTGGGTGAAATCAGCAGGGCAGACTGTTGCCCGAGGCCCTGTTGCAACATGGCAAGCTGGTGGGTTCGGGGGGACCAGTTGCGGGCGCTGAACCAGTTTGCGATGGCGGGGTGGAGAGTGGTCATGGTGGAGCTACCCCCTCCGACCTATCGGCCACCTCCCCCAGCGAAGCTGAGGGAGGGCGAAAAACCCACGCTCCCCCAACTTGTTGGGGGAGCTGTCCGAATGGGGGATGAGGTCCCCCTCACACCGCCTGAAACCGCGCAATGGCCGACTTCTCGATGGCCGCCGTCGTCAGCTTGTCCAACCCCAAACCATCACGGAGAATCGAAAGAAAGCGCAGTTCTTCTTTCCCCACCGCCAAGTCAACGGCGGCAATTTCCACGGCCAGTGCATAAGCAGTCTCACGAAGCCGTGCCGGCAACTGGTCTTTCACCAGCGCAATCACCGTCTGCATTCCATCTTTCACCTGCAACATGTCGCCGCATTCCTGCGCCACCGTGGCAATGCGTGAACGGTCGAAGTTTTTGAAGGCGGGCAGCGTGCGGGTGAGAAGGTCAATCTCCGCCAACTCCTCCGGCTTGATGGTGCCTTCGACGCCCGACATCATCACCATGACATAGATGAGGGCCTGTTCTGAACTGATGGTGCCGGACATGTGCGATTCACTCCTTCATGCGAGTGTTGCAGAAACCTTTGACCGCTTCAATCGCGTCAACAAGTCCCATGCGTTCGATGATGACGCCCGGCGGGAAGGCGGTCGCAAAGCGGGAGGCAAGCCGGGGGTCAAGGATGACGAAGCAGCCGCGATCCGTGTCGGAGCGAATGAGGCGGCCAAAGGCCTGGCGCAGGCGCAGGCGCACCGTCATGTCCTGCCAGGCGGCACCACCGAAGGCTTCCTTGCGGGCGCGCTCGAGGATGGTGGGCGTGGCCCAGGGCACGCGGTCCATGACGATGAGGCGCAAAGAATCCCCCGGCACATCCACGCCATCGCGCACCGCGTCTGTGCCCAAGAGGCAGGCATCGCGTTCGGAGCGGAAGAGATCGACGAGTGTTCCTGTGTCCATGGGGTCCACATGTTGCGCAAAGAGGGCCAAGCCTTTTTCGGCCAGCGGCTTGGCGATGCGCTTGTGGACAGCACGCAATCTTGAAATCGCGGTGAATAGGCCGAGAGCGCCGCCGTGTGCCGCGAAGAACAATTCGCGGTAGGCCGCCGCGATCTGCTCCATGTTCTCGCGGTTGACATCGGTGACCACGAGCAGTCGCGCCATCTTGGGATAGTCAAAGGGTGAGGCGAAACTTTCGCGCTTCACAGGATAGGGGAGATGCACCGCCCCGGTGCGCGTTTCGGCATTCTGCCAATCATCCGGCAATTCCGGCGGGTGGTCCTTCAACGTGGCGGAGGTGATGAGCACGCCATCGCTGGGGCGCAGCACCGAAAGCGCCAGCGGCTCCGTGGGGTCAACCCAGTGCGAATGGAACCCCACATCCATCTCGCGGTTGCCGGATTGCTCCACGTCAAACCACTCGACAAAGAGCGTGTTCTTTTCACCCAGAAGCCGCTGCAACATGGCGAGCCAGCCGCCGACCGTGAGTTCGCCGCGTCGCCGCAGTGAACGCGACATGGCCTCGATGCGACCGCGCTCATTGCTGTTCAATTCTGCGGCCTCATCGTCGAGTTTCGCTGCCAGCAGTTTTGCCAGCCGCACCATGGGACGGCGCAGTGTGATCAGGGCAGCGGCAAGTTCTCCGGAGGCCTCGGCAAGTCCCTCAATCAGTGGGTCGCAATCGGCTTCCAGTCTGAAGCCTGTCTCCGCGCCATCCCGCGCCAGGACTTGCTGGCGCACCAGCGCAAAGAACCTCTCTGCCGGACCTTCGCCTCGCCCCTCCTGAATGCGGCGCATGAAGCCTGATGATGGCAGCGCGTGGGCGGCCCGCAGCACTTCATCCACCACCGCTTCGCCGCCATCATCTTGGCTGACAAGTTCGCCGATGCGCTCCGCCAAGCCACGGCCACGGCGGCGGTCATTCTCCGGCCCCCTGAGCCAGCGCCGCAGCTCAGCCGTTTCCATGGAGGTGAGATGCGAAGAGAAAGCAGAGTCAGCAGCATCGAAAAGATGATGGCCCTCGTCGAAAACGATGCGGCGAAGCCCGCCCGGTGTGGTTTCCTCTTCCGTGGTCGTGGCCGCACCCAGCGCAAAATCCACCGCCGCCGAATGCAGCACCAACGCATGGTTGGCGATGACGAGGGAGGCTTTGCGGGCAGAGCGCAGGTTCTTCTCGATGAAGCACTTCTTGTAATGCAGGCAGGCAACATAAATACACTCGCCGCGCCGGTCCGTGAGGCCAAGGGATTGCGGCGAGGGATGGCGCGTTTCACCATCAAGAGATGCTTCAGGAAACAGCGAAAGAATCCACGAGGGAAAATCCCCGCCGATCAAATCACCATCTCTGCTGTGCCGCGCCCAGCGGGCAATGAGTGCGGCCAAGACCGCGCCCTTGGTGCCGCCGGCCTGCAAGCGCCCAAAACTTTCCTGCATGTTGAGGAGGCAGAGATAATTCTCCCGGCCCTTGCGGATGACGATTTTGTTTTGGCGTTCTTCCGGGTTTGGCAGAAGCCGCGCCGTTTCCTGATCCAATTGCCGTTGCAGGTTCTTGGTGTAGGTCGAGAGCCATACAGGGGCATTGTTTTTGCGCGCCCAGGCCCAGGCGGGAGCGAGATAACCGAGGGTTTTGCCGAGGCCCGTTCCCGCTTCGGCGAGGAGAACGTTGTTGTAGGTGGGGGATTGCCGGGCGGCGAAGGCATGCAGCACCGTCTCCGCATAGGCCCGTTGCGCGGGTCGCGCTTCCGCATCGAGGCCCAGGGCATCGCGCAACACTGTTGCTGCCTCTTCGCGTGTCACTTCCTCCTGCTTGCCCAGCGGGCGGATGCCTTCATCCTCCCATTCCTGCACCCGGTCCCAGACATTGAGGCCGGTGGCGAAGGTGGCGACATCGAGTTTCGGATTGGCTTTCAGCAGCGCCTGCATGACCGCTTTGGCCCAGGGCCAATTGGCGCGGGCAAGGAAGGTTGCGACTTCAGCGGTCTCGCGAATGAGCGGGTAACGCGGATCAGCAAGGCGGCGCAGCAATTCATCTGCAATGAAGGTGAGGCCGTCACTGTCTAGCAAGAGCGCCCGCGCCAGACCCTTGGGCGTCGGCACGGCCATTTGTGCGGGACACGTGAAGGCAAAGAGTTCCGCCACATCGCAATGCTTCTGCTCAAGTGCCGCCCGCACCTCGCTGCGCTTGGCTCCTGCCGCAAAACCAAGGCGCTCAATCAGGAATCCGGAATGGCAGGTGAGATGGGGCTGCTCCGTGAGCGCCCGCAGTGCCTCCGCCGGGGCAAACTGTGCGCCATTGATCGTGGCACCGTGGCCCGAAAGGATTACAGTTGCGTAATGTTGCACCATTGTCACGTCTTTGCCTGATTCAGGCTGAAAGTGAAACAATCGGTGGAACGGAATGAGCAGGAGGGACCCATGGACCAGAAAATCATCACGCTGTTTGACACCTTCACCCACGGCGGCATGTCACGCCGGGAGTTTCTTGAAAGGCTGAGTTTGATGGCTGGTTCTTCTGCGGCGGCTTTTGCCATTCTGCCGGTGCTTGAAAACAACTACGCCAACGCCGCCATGGTGGAGCCCACGGACCCGCGCATCAAGGTCGAGGACATCACATTGGCATCCGGCCTCAAGGGCTATCTCGCGGCCCCCGCCAATGCCGCCGGCAAATTGCCCGTGGTGTTGGTCATCCATGAGAACCGGGGCCTCAATCCCCACATCAAGGATGTAACCCGGCGCATGGCGCTGGAAGGTTTTCTGGCCTTTGGCGCCGATTTCCTGACGTCGCAAGGCGGCACACCCGAGGATGCCGACAATGCCCGCGACATGATCGGCACCCTGACCAATGAACAATTGACTGCCATGGCGAAATCCGCACGCGCCGATCTGGCGGGCCATGCCATGGGCAATGGCAAGGTTGCGGGCATTGGCTTCTGCTGGGGTGGCGGGCTAGTGAACAGCCTTGCAGTGGCCGATCCGGATCTTGCGGCGGGCATTGCCTATTATGGCCGCCAGGCGGCGGCTGCCGATGTGCCTGCGATCAAGGCACCGCTCATGTTGCACTATGGGGCGCTCGATGAACGCATCAACGCCGGCATCGCCGATTTTGAAGCGGCGCTGAAAGCCAACAGCAAGGTCTATGAGTTGTTTGTCTATGAAGGTGCCAACCACGCCTTCAACAACGACAGCAATGCCGCCCGCTACGGCAAGGACGCCGCCGACCTTGCCTGGAGCCGGAGTGTAGCGTTTATGAAGAAGCATGCGGGTGCCTGATACCCAAACTCAATTGTGCATGTTCTCGGGATCAGATGAGTGAGTGGTGAGGTTGCCCGTTGGTGGCGCAACACCACTGACGCCGAACAACAGCGCATGCAGGCCCCAGTAGCTGATCACAAATGCCGCAAGGAAACCTGCCAGCGAAACCGGCAGCAGCCTGGCACTGTGTCTGATGGCCTGAAAGAAGTTCAGTTCCTTGGTGTGGTCAACGGCGATGGCGACGATCATCATCATGATCAGGGCATGGCCGATGAGATCAAGCCGCCCGAAAGGGAATACCGCCAGTGTGAAGATCACCAGCAGTGCCAAGGCAGAAAGCCGCCGCATCAAGGGTGTGGCCAGCAGCCCGAAACCCAGCGTGAATTCAGCAACGCCTGCCATGGGAATGAACACGTCGCGCGGCATGCCGAAGGTGAGGAACGGACGCTCCTCGACCAGCGGATGAAACCAGTCTGGGTAGGCGAATTTTTCCAAGCTTGACCACATGAGTGCAATGGCGACGGCCCAGCGCAGCACCTCGAAACGGTGTTTGCGAAAATCCTCGCGCGAGGACGACGCCAGCACGAGATAAGCGGCGATGCCAATCCCCAGCGCCAGATAATCGAGCAAGTGAAAAAGCTGGTAGTCGCGAAGCGCCAGCAGCCAAAGCCCAATGATACCAGCTGCCGAAAGCGGCATGGTGCGTTTCGAGAAAATGCCAGCCGCAATGGCCAGCTGTGACCAAGCCACCCAGTTTGCGGGCGTTTTCAGGTCCGGCGTCAGGTAAATGCCGCCGACTGCGAAGATGGCGACAAAAAACATCGCAATCATGGCGCGCACGAAATCATCGAGCCTGTTCCACAAGGGATCGGTCACGCGGTCGATCACACCGGTGACGGCCATGCCGAATTTCGAGTCTTCGGCCAGGCGCGTGACAACCAGAAAAAACAGGACCAGCAATATGGCCGCCCAGAACCAACCATTCCCGAGAGTTGCCGAAATGTTTTGGGGCTTTGCCTCGACGATGTAGGGCGCAAACCATTTCACATGGGCTTGTGCCGACGCGGCAAACACCAGACTGGCTGCGGCCAATACGGCGGGCCGGGCGTTTTTCAACATCATTTGCAAACTCCGCTGGGATCAGGATAGCGCCAGCATAGTCCAAAATCCCGTTCTCTGTATTGAAGTAGCACGTGGGTAGCGTAGTGTGAACAACAGCAATTGACCCTTGTTCAAGGCCTGCCTAAACAGGCGCGCGTTTTAAATTTGGATTGACAGCATGCCCGTCTCCCCCGCCCTTCGCAGCGCTGCCCTTGAAAGCAAGGCCTGGCCTTTTGAAGAAGCGCGGAAGCTTCTGAAGCGGGTGCAAAAGTCCGGCAAGAAGTCCGTGCTGTTTGAAACCGGCTATGGCCCCAGCGGCCTGCCGCATATCGGCACCTTCGGCGAAGTGGCGCGCACCACCATGGTGCGGCGTGCCTTTGAACTCATGTCTGATGTGTCGACGCGGCTCATGTGTTTCTCCGATGACATGGACGGCATGCGCAAGATCCCGGACAATGTGCCGGACAAGGGCTTCCTCGTACCGCACTTGCACAAGCCGCTGACGTCCGTACCCAATCCTTTTGGCGGCGGTTATGAAAGTTTCGGCCACCACAACAACGCCATGCTCCGGCGCTTCCTCGACACGTTCAAATTCGACTACGAGTTCGCCAGCGCCACTGACTATTACACGTCAGGCAAGTTTGATGACATGCTGATCCGCGCGCTGGAAAAGTTTGATGACATCATGTCCGTGATGTTGCCAACGCTCGGCGAGGAACGCCAGGCGACGTATTCGCCCTTCCTTCCGATCTCTCCCATCTCCGGTCGCGTGCTCTATGTTCCCATGAAGAATGTGAACGCCAGCCAAGGCACCATCACCTTTGCCGATGAAGAGGGCACGGACATTACCGTTGATGTGCGTGGTGGCCGCACCAAGCTGCAATGGAAGCCGGACTTCGGCATGCGTTGGGCAGCACTTGGCGTGGACTTCGAAATGTTCGGCAAGGACCACCAGACCAATGCGCCGATCTATGACCGCATCTGCGAGATTCTTGGGAGCCCGGCCCCGGAACACTATGTCTATGAGCTGTTCCTCGACGACAAGGGCCAGAAGATTTCGAAGTCCAAGGGCAATGGCCTCACGATCGATGAATGGCTGACCTATGCCGACACGGAGAGCCTGTCGCTCTACATGTACAACCGCCCGCGCGAGGCGAAGAAACTCTACTTCGATGTGATCCCCCGCGCTGTGGACGAATATGCGCAGTTCCTGGCGGCCTTCCCCAAGCAGGCGGCGGAGAAGGACCAGTTGATGAACCCGGTCTGGCACATTCATGGTGGCAATCCACCGATGGCGGAATCGGGCGGTGTGACCTTCGCGCTGTTGTTGAATTTGGCGACCGTCGCCAACACCGAGGACAAGGCCGTGATGTGGGCTTTCCTAAACCGCTACATGCCGGAATTGACGCCAGCATCGCACCCCCGCCTCGACAAGCTGGTGGGCTTTGCCATCCGTTACTACCAGGACTTTGTGAAGCCTGAAAAAAAGTACCGTGCGCCGGATGAAGGTGAGGCGAAGGCTCTTTCTGATTTGTCGGAGGCGTTGGGGAAACTGCCAGAGGGTTCAACGTCGGAAGAGATCCAAAAAACCGTTTACGACATCGGCCGCCGCGAACCCTACACAACCACGCAGAAGGATGGCTCCGTTGGCGTCGCCCAGACCTGGTTCAACATGCTCTACCAGGTGCTGCTGGGTGAAGAGCGTGGACCCCGCTTCGGGTCCTTCGCAGCACTCTATGGCATTGGCAATACGCGGGCGCTGATTGAGAAGGCTGCGGCGGGCGGGCTTGTGACCTAGGCGGGCCGCCCGTTCCGGCCTGAACGGCACGGCATAAACGACCACTTGCAATTTCTTGATGATTGCCCTATATGGCCCCCATCGACTTCCGGCCGATTAGGCTCGGCTCCGCACTTCTAGATTGCAAGTGTCCTAGCTCCCCCTTATTTCCAGAACATCGATAATTGGTTCCTTGTGCAATGTCGCACCGGGAACCAGGCAATTGCATCTTGAAAGGACTATCTAATATGCCATCAGGTACCGTGAAGTGGTTCAATTCCCAGAAGGGTTTTGGCTTCATTCAGCCCGCGACGGGCGGCCCGGACGTGTTCGTCCACATTTCAGCCGTTGAACGCGCTGGCATGAGCGGACTTAACGAAGGTCAGAAGGTTTCGTTCGAAATCGTCGCTGACCGTCGCACCGGCAAGTCGTCTGCGGATCAGCTCAAGGCTGAAAAGTAGGAACTGCGGCTGAACCCGGCCGCCCCAACCCCGGATGTACGGGTGGGGCAGGGCGATAGAAGGTTCGGCGAAATGAAGCCGCGTTCTCTCGAGTGAACGCGGCTTTAGACGTTTTCGAGTTTGAAAGGTTTCAGATGAAAATTCTCGTCCGCGACAACAATGTCGAACAGGCGCTGCGTGTCATGAAGAAGAAGATGCAGCGTGAAGGCCTGTTCCGCCAGTTGAAGCAGGGCGAAGCCTTTGAGAAGCCATCGGAGAAGCGCATCCGCGAGCGCGCCGAGGCCATCCGCCGGGCCCGCAAGGCCCAGCGCAAGAAACTGCAGCGCGAAGGCCTGTTGCCCATGCCCAAGCTGAAGCCGCGTGTGCCACGCCCCGGCCAGAGCTTCCAGCCGCGCGAGCCTTTCAACGTCAGTGGCCCACAGGCCTCTCTCGTCCAGAAGGGATAATTCTGCGCACCGCAGAATTTCTATCAATCCACCCTGGACGACCCGAACCGCTCCGCCACGCGCTTTTTCAGGCCGTCGCGCACGATCCTGTAGGCATCGAGAATCCTCTCCCGCGATCCCTGTTCCAGCGACGGGTCGGGCGTCGGCCAGTATTCCACGGCAATGGACATGGTTTTCGCCATTTCACGGGCATAGGCGTCGGCTTCAGGCGAAAGTGTGATCGCCAGATCGAAGGCGGAATCTGCAAGGTCATCAACGGAATGCGGCCGGTGGCGCGTCAGGTCGAGGCCCACCTCGTCCATGATCAGGCCGACAAAGGGATCGGGATCTCCGGCCCTGATCCCGGCGGAGGCGACATAGATGCGGTGGCCAAGGGAGGCGTGCATGTAGGCCGCCGCCATGGGCGAGCGAATGGCATTCTGCGTACAGATGAAAAGCACCGAACTGGGTTGGCGCAGGGTTTTGTTGCTGTCGTTCATCAGCCCCGCCAGACCAGCGCACATATCAGGGTGAAAAGCCGCCGCGCCGTCTCAACATCCGTCACAATCTTGCCGTTGAGCCTTTCCAGCAGGATCTCGCTTCCCTCGTTGTGAAGGCCGCGCCTGGCCATATCGATGGTTTCAATCTGCGAGGGTGTGGCAAGTTTGATCGCCTCATAGTAGCTGTCGCAAATCTGGAAATAATCCTTGACGATGCGCCGGAAGGGCGTGAGCGAAAGGCCGATGGCAAGGATGGGTTCCTGGGCGGCGTTGCGCACGTCGAAAACCAACCGGCCCTCCAGGGTCGAAAGGATCAGGTGGTAGGGTCCGGTGACGCCATTCGCCAGGGCAAAGCGATTGTCCTCCAAGAGGTCATAGATTGCAGCATTGCGCTCGTGTTCCGCCTCCGGTGAGGGCCCCCTTCCAATGCTGTCGTCCATTTCCACGGCGACAAGCCGGTTCGGCGGCTTGGCCTTCATTGCCGCGGACCATTTTCGTCGCCATGGCTGGGCTCAAACTCTGTCGACCACACGGGTCCAAGATCGTCGAGGTGCACGCCGATACAGTCAACGTCGAGCGCGATGACATGGCCGCCCGAGAACCTGGCCACGATTGTCCCGCCAAGTCCGTCACTGCCAGCTTCAAATCCAATGCTGAGAAGCGAAAGGATTGTATCGGGCGTCAGGACTTGCGGCCCCTGACGCTTGACGCCCGTCACATCGGTCAACTGCAG
>JANPDD010000208.1:0-4156 GCA_031431295.1 Hyphomicrobiales bacterium
CCTTAACCCCCTGGACGCCGTCACCACAATCACCGTGCAGATCGCAACCCTGTTGGTGGGCGACCAGGAGTTTGACTCAGCCAAGACCCTGTCAGCCTTTGCGCTTGGCCTCGTGTTGTTCTTCTTCACTCTTGCCCTGAATTATGTCGCACTTCGCATCGTGCAGAAATACAAGCAACAGTATGACTGATACCCCATATCAAAAATTCCTTGCCAAACGCTATGCCTCGGAACGCCGTTTTCGCGCCTATGGGGCCATCGCGCTGATCCTGACATCGGTGTTCCTGCTCTATCTGCTGGTGGATATCGTCCGCAATGGCTGGCCTGCATTTGTGGAGCATCGCGCAGCATTTGATGTGACACTTGATGCAAGCCAGATCGACAAGGCCAATCCCGCTGCCGCTGACTACCTGGTGATTGTCAAAGACGCCTGGCGCAGCCAGTTTCCCGATCTGAATTCACGGACAGACAAAAAACAGCTCAATGCGCTTCTCTCCCAGGATGCCGCCGAAAGCCTGAAACAGCAGGTGATCAACGATCCCAGCCTCATTGGCCAAACCGTCAGGGCCGACGTGTTGCTTTCCGATGATGCGGACCTCTATTTCAAAGGCCTGTCGCAAGAATCCGACACGACATTGCTTGACCGGGTGCAGGAGAAAATCGAAATCACGCGCAACATGTCGTGGCGGCTCCTGACCAATGGCGACTCGCGCGAACCGGAACTTGCCGGCCTTCGCGGTGCCATTGCCGGTTCTCTTTTGACTGTCGCTGTGGCCCTCGTCCTCGGTCTGCCACTGGGAATTGCAGCGGCCGTCTATCTCGAGCAGTTTGCGGCCCGAAACCGCTGGACTGATATCATCGAGGTGAACGTCAACAATCTCGCTGCTGTTCCTTCGATCATCTTCGGTCTGCTGGGGCTAGCCATGTTCCACAATCTGTTCGGCATGCCGCGCTCGGCCCCGCTTGTTGGTGGCCTGGTGCTGGCCCTGCTGGTTTTGCCGACCATCATTATTGCCTCCCGTGCTGCACTTAGGGCCGTGCCGCCTTCCATCAAGGAAGCTGCATTGGGGGTAGGCGCCTCGCACCAGCAAGCTGTTTTCCATCATGTCCTGCCGCTGGCACTTCCCGGGATTCTCACCGGGGCCATTCTGGGCCTTGCCCGGGCCTTCGGTGAAACAGCACCCTTGCTGATGATCGGCATGGTCGCTTTCATCGCCGATGTGCCGCAGTCCTTTACCGATGCAGCAACTGTTTTGCCCGTGCAGATCTATCTCTGGTCCGATCTGCCGGAACTCGGCTTCCAGTCCAAGACGGCAGCCGCCATCATGGTGCTGATTACAATTCTCTTCGTCCTCAACGGCTTTGCAATCTACCTCCGCAAGAAATTTGAACGGCGCTGGTAGCGGGAACACAATCATGGATACTCAGACAAGCACTTTCGTGACACCTGGCGGCCCCCGCATCATGGCAGAGCGCCCGGTGCGGATTTCGGCGCGCGATGTGAACATCTACTATGGCGAAAAGCACGCTATCAAAGGCTTGTCGATCGATATCCCAGACAAGGCCGTGTCGGCATTCATCGGTCCATCTGGCTGCGGCAAGTCAACTTTCCTGCGGGCCGTCAACCGCATGAACGACACGATCCCGGGCTGCCGCCTCACCGGGGAAGTGCAGATGGATGGCAGAAACATTTATGACCGGGATGTGGATGTGGTGGAACTCCGCTCCCATGTCGGCATGGTGTTCCAGAAGCCAAACCCGTTTCCGAAATCGATCTATGAAAACGTGGCCTATGGCCCGCGCATCCACGGCCTTGCACCGTCAAAATCCCAATTGGATGGCATCGTTGAAGCCAGCCTGAAAAAGGCAGGGCTCTTTGAAGAAGTGAAAGACCGCCTGCACCAATCCGGCACTGGGCTGTCCGGCGGCCAGCAGCAGCGCCTGTGCATTGCCCGCGCCATCGCGGTGAACCCACAGGTGATCTTGATGGATGAACCCTGCTCTGCCCTTGATCCGATTGCCACGGCCCGCATCGAAGAACTGATCGACGAGCTTCGGCAGAATTACTGCATCGTCATCGTCACCCATTCCATGCAGCAGGCGGCGCGCGTTTCGCAGCTCACGGCCTTTTTCCATCTCGGCACGCTGGTGGAATTTGGCGATACCGATGAAATGTTCACCACCCCCAAAGACAAACGCACGCAAGACTACATCACCGGCCGGTTCGGCTAAGCATCCCAGGAGATTCCCATGCCAGACCACATCGCCAAGGCCTATGACCAGGATATTGCAGCGCTCAAATCGCAACTTGCTGAAATGGGCGGCATTGCCGAAGAGCAATTGGCCAATGCCATCCAGGCCTTGTCCAAGCGTGACCTTTCCCTTGCCGATCAGGTCATCCGCAACGACCAGCGGCTTGATGACCTTGAGCGCAACATCGAGGAAAAGGCGATCCTCACCATCGCCAAGCGCCAGCCCATGGCGCTGGACTTGCGTGAAATCATGGTGGCCATCCGGATCTCATCGGACATCGAGCGCATCGGTGACCTGGCGAAGAACACCGCCAAGCGCACCCATGCCATTTCCGAGGCGCTGCCGCGCAAACTGTCGACAGGACTGGCGCGGATGGGTGCCATGGCACAGACCCAACTCAGCCAGGTGCTCGACGCCTATGCCCAGCGCGACGACGAAAAAGGTCTTGCCGTCTGGCGTTCGGACGAGGACCTGGACTCACTCTACAATTCCATATTCCGGGAGTTGTTGACCTATATGATGGAGGATCCCCGCAACATCAGCCTCTGCACACATTTGTTGTTTGGTGCCAAAAACCTTGAGCGCATTGGCGACCACACCACCAATATCGCTGAAAACATTCACTACCTCATCCACGGCAAAACCATCACCGAAGGACGACCCAAAAAGGATGTGACATCAATGATGAGAGCGGCAGACAAATAGCATGACAGCGTCAATCCTCATCATTGAAGATGAAGAGCCGATCCAGATTCTGCTGCGATACAATCTGGAATCGGAAGGCTACCGTGTCCGGGCTTCGGGTCAGGGCGAAGATACCATGTTCTTGATTGGTGAAGAGCGGCCCGATCTCATCGTGCTGGACTGGATGCTCCCCGGAATCTCCGGGATCGAAGTCTGCAAACTGGTGCGCGCAAATCCCGGGACGCGCGACATTCCAATCATCATGCTCACCGCCCGCAGTGAAGAGACGGAAAAAGTGCGCGGCCTTACGACAGGTGCCGACGACTATTTGGTGAAACCGTTTTCAGTGCCGGAACTTCTGGCGCGCATCAAGACCATTTTGCGGCGCTTGAACCCCGATGCCGTGGCGGAACAATTGCAAGCGGGTGACTTGGTTCTGGACCGCCGCAGCAAACGCGTAAACCGTGGCCAGCGCGATGTGAACCTGTCTCCAACTGAATTCCGGCTCCTGGAGCAACTCATGCGCAATCCTGGGCGGGTCTATTCGCGCGCCCAACTTCTGGATACGGTCTGGGGCCGCGATGCTTTTGTTGATGAACGCACTGTGGATGTGCATGTCGGGCGTCTGCGCAAGTCATTGAGCCGAGGTAAGGAGCAAGATCCGATACGCACTGTCAGGGCGACTGGCTATTCATTCGACGAGCGTTTTGGCACAAAAACTGGGTAATGTTGAGGTGGTGCAAATCCCAATGCGGAGGGTGCGCGGCGCTGCCTGGGGTACGCTGGCATCATCAGGAAGGATTGGTGGAGCCAGGCTCCGTCGAACTACAGTCCACAGACATCCATTGACGTTCGATTTTGCCCGGATAATATGCATTTTTTAGCGATATGTGTCTACCCCTGTTCACTGGCGTCCGCTACTATCCCCACTTTCAAGTGGGGAAGGAAGTAGGGATAGAACATGGCGCGTTCAATCGGAAAACTCTCAGCTGTTGCCGTTGAGAAACGAACCAAGGTTGGTCGCCACTCCGATGGAGGTGGGCTCTATCTCAATGTCTCGCCCTCCGGGACCAAGTCGTGGCTTTTCATGTGGACCAAACAAGGCAAGCGCAGGGAAATGGGCCTAGGGGCCTATCCTGCTGTCACGCTCAAACTCGCCCGCGACAGGGCGGCGCGCTGTAGGTCACAGGTGGCTGAGGGGGTTGATCCCATCACAGAG
>JANPDD010000209.1:0-2589 GCA_031431295.1 Hyphomicrobiales bacterium
CAAAGACGGATCGCCCACATGCGTGGGCGATGACGGAGTGTTGAGGTGTGGAAACTTTTCGTCTGCTTCTGCATGTGCAGCTCTGAGCCGGACGGCCAAATCTCAACAATCCCTAGAGTCCCGGGCAGTCAATTGAATCCATTTTTCATCCCCATTTCCGTCATTCCGGACACGCGTCTTGATCGCGCTGAAAGTGCGATGTCGCGCGTAAGACGGAATGACGAATCAAAGAGAGAGACCAGGATCTCACTTGCCCGCCCGTTGCGCTAATCCTGCCGCATCTGTTTTGGAATAGACATATTGAAGGCGATTGAAACACGCTTCTCATCCTGCTCATTCGGATAAACCCAATGCACCAGATAGGACGGAAAAACAACGAGTGATCCGGGCTCAGGAACAAATCTCATCCTTCTCTGAAGGAAATTGCTGCCCATTTCGGCAGGCATGCTCATCTGCGTTGCGCGCGGATCCAGAAATTCAATGGCTCCACTATCGGGAGATCCTCTGTCGTCAGAATTGGCCTTTGGCACAGACACATAATAGGTTCCTGACCACAAGGAACCAGGATGGATGTGCGGGGCATTGTAGGCGTTTTGCAGATTGACATTGATCCATCCGCTATAGTCGGTATTCGTGGTTTCAGGCACGAAGTCAGAAAAATGCCGTGAGGTTGTGCGCGCCACACAAGACTTGATGATGTCACAGAGCTGCTTGAAACCACTCTCCTGCCTTTTGAACAGGTCGTCCGGACTGTGCCAACCCAGCCGATTGCTTTTCTGAATGCCCTCAGACTGTTTTTGATATGCGGCAATCTCCGGCAACAACGCCTTGTTCAGATCCTCCGATTCTTCAATAGCGTACCATTCAATCGGGGAACTAAAGGCCTGAAAAATCGTCTTTTCCTTGAGGGTGTACACTTTCTCTTCCCCAACTCATTGATAAGTCATCACAATATCACAATCAATTGGCCTGTTGCCAGTCAAAACTTTGGGCAACGCCGTCTGCCCAGCCCCCATGAAGAGAACCCAAGTCCGACATAAAATGAACAGACAA
Source organism: Hyphomicrobiales bacterium (assembly GCA_031431295.1). Lineage (GTDB taxonomy): Bacteria > Pseudomonadota > Alphaproteobacteria > Rhizobiales > Aestuariivirgaceae > Aestuariivirga. The sequence goes on from JANPDD010000209.1 coordinate 1,054, forward strand.
TTCGACCAGTAAGGCCTGTCTCTGTTTGAACCACCGCAGTGAAAGGGCTAACAGTACTCCTGCTGTATCCTGGAAAACCGGGTACCATAATGGCCCTGATTCCACATTTGAGTTTGAATGAAAATCCGCCGTACCCTTCTTTTGACCTCAACGCTCCTTGCCCTTGCGGCTTGCACGAACGGCGAGTCCATCAATCTTGAAAGCCGCAGCATTGCGGTCGAACCCTATGCGGAACCCGCCTCGGGCGCTGGTGCCACGTCCGTTTCCCACTTGCTGCCGGCAACCGGCCCCACTTACGTCACGCTCAATGTTTCGGAACTGAAGCGGCCGGAAGCCCGCGACAATGCCGGCAAAGTGGCCATCACCTCCGGCAGCGGCTATGTGGTCGATGGCACAGGCTTCGTCATGACGGCGGCCCATGTCGCCGTGAAAAATGGCAACGAGATTTCCGCCCGCGCCGCAAATGGCCGCGTCTATTCCGGCAAGGTCATCGCCATCAATCCGAACAACGACATGGCGATTGTCAAGCTGCGCAGTTTCAGCGGGCAGGCCGTCCAACCAGCATCGCCTGGCTGTGTGGCCCGGAACGACCTCGTTTTCACGCTTGGCCGCCCCCATGACCAGGGGGACACGGCGCGTGTCGGCGTGCTGGAAGGCCACCACTTTGGCCGCGCCGTCGCCTATGGCAAGTTCGGTTATCCCGACGCCATGGTGTTGCGCATGGGAACGCAAAAAGGTGAATCCGGCGGTCCCGTGTTCGATGGCAAGGGGCAATTCGTCGGCATGGTGGTCAGCACGCTCACCGATGCCAGCGGCAATCTGATCAACCAGGCCCACGCCATTCCGGCAACGGCGCTGGCGAAATTCCTGTGCACTGAAACACAGTGCAGTGTCGAATGGCAAGGCGTGGCGCGCCAGTCAGTTGACAGTTGCAACAAGCTCGCTAGCCAATAGCTTCCGGTCCTTCCTGCGGCGGAAACCTGTAGTTGCCGCCCCAGGCTTCGTCGACCAGCTTGAACGCATCGCCGTATTTTTTCCAGCCGCCTATGGAATTGCTGTTGATGGGGCTGCGCGCCTGGATCACGCTGGCCGTGCCGATGCGCGAGGTGTTTTCCTCTGGCGACAGGCAGGCTTCTTCCCAGTCCAGACCGCAAAACGACAAAAGTTTGCCGATGACTGCACGCGGGTTTGTCACCATATCCTCATAGCAGAGCGGGAAGATTTCTCCCGGCAGCACCCCGTACCAATGGGCCATCAGCCGCCGGTAGTGGGAGAAATATTCAACAAAAATCTCCGGGTCGTCAAAATAAGAATGCGAGTCCTTGAGGGCCGCCTTGAAACCCGACAGGCAGTTGTCGGCGGGATGACGGAAACAGTGGATGATCTTCGCCTGGGGGAAGAAAGTCTTGATCAGACCGACATGGAGAAAATTATGCGGCATCTTGTCGACAATCCGCGCCTTGCCGGGACAGAGAAACCTCATGTCCTCTGCGATACCAGCAATCCAATCATCCAGGGTGGAGCGGGGAGTTGACC
>JANPDD010000210.1:0-3916 GCA_031431295.1 Hyphomicrobiales bacterium
GCTTCGGGAATCAAGGGAATCCCCTTTCCGCATTTGCAAGAAAATCGAGGGCAACACGCACGTTTCTTGCAAATCAATCGGTGCGGAAAATCAAATCCGTTTAATAAAGTCGGGCGTGCGTGAGTTCTTCACGGACGACTATCTCGCCTTTGTGCTGGCCCCCGAACCGCCATTTTCTGCCTGGCTTGCTGAACTCGATTCACGGCTGCTGCGCCAGGCTGGTTTTTTCACCAACAGGCCCGTCATTCTCGATCTTGCAGCGCTTTCGCCCTCGCTGGCGGAAACAACCGAAATCACCACGGCAATCGAAAGCCGGGGACTGCGGCTTGTTGCTGTGGAGGGGGTGAATGGCGATTGGCTGCCAGCAAGGTTGGCACCCTTGCCCGGCACACCCATGCCTGTCGGCATGTTCAACTCAAGTGATGACAAGCAAAGGCCACCCCAGGCGCGGCAAAGCCGCTATGGCCTGGCGGAACCACGAGCCGGAGGTCCAGTACACAGCCTGTTGGTGGAAGAGCCCGTGCGCTCCGGCCAGTCACTGGTGTTTCCGCAAGGAGACGTCACCGTCATCGGCTCGGTGGCCTCAGGATCAGAAGTTGTGGCGGGCGGCTCCATCCATGTCTACGGGGCGCTGCGTGGCCGCGCCTTCGCAGGCACCAGCGGCAACGCGGGTGCCCGCATCTTCTGCAACCGGTTTGATGCCGAATTGCTGGTGATCGACGGCCTCTACAAGACGGCGGATGATTTTGATCCCGCCTTGCGCGGCGCACAAGTGCAGGCCCGCCTCGAGGGCGACGTTCTCAGCGTCGAAGTTTTTCACTGATCCCCTCTCACATCGAAAACGTCAGGAGTATCCATCATGTCAAAAGTCATCGTCGTCACGTCGGGCAAGGGCGGCGTCGGAAAAACCACTTCAACGGCGGCCCTGGGGGCTGCCCTGGCGCTCAACGGAAAATCAGTTGTCGTTGTGGATTTTGACGTGGGGCTGCGCAACCTTGACCTTATCATGGGGGCCGAGCGCCGTGTGGTCTATGACCTCATCAATGTGGCGACCAACCAGGCCAAGTTGCATCAGGCGCTGATACGCGACAAGCGCATTGAAAACCTCTGGCTTCTGCCCGCCTCGCAAACCCGCGACAAGGATGCGCTCAATGAAAAGGGCCTGGCCCGCGTCATGAAGGAATTGCGCGCCCAGTTTGATTTCGTGATCTGCGACAGCCCCGCAGGCATTGAGCGTGGCGCCATCATGGCCATGCGCCATGCCGATGAAGCCGTGATCGTCACCAATCCCGAAGTCTCGTCGGTGCGCGATTCCGACCGCATCATCGGCCTGCTGGATTCGAAAACCGAACAGGCGGAAAAAGGCGGCCACGTCGAAAAGCATCTGCTGATCACACGCTTCGACCAAGCACGGGCCGGGCGCGGCGACATGCTGAAAATTGACGACGTGCTCGATATCCTGCTGGTGCCGCTGCTCGGCGTGATCCCTGAAAGCGAGCAGGTGTTGCGCGCTTCCAACCTTGGCCAGCCCGTGACCCTCGCCAATCCCCTGTCGGCCCCGGCGCGGGCTTATTCTGACGCCGCGCGCCGCCTGTTGGGTGACAGCGTTGCCATGAATGTTCCCCATGAGCGTTACAACCTCATCTCCCGCATCTTCGCTGGGAGGGCCGCATGAACCTGCTGTCACGATGGTTCACGCCGCGTGCCAGCGCACCATCCTCGGCGCCGGTTGCGCGTCAGAGGCTGCAGGTGCTGCTCGCCCATGAGCGTGCCTCGCCCGGGCAGGCGAACCTCCTGGGCCTCATTCGCGAGGATGTGCTGAACGCCATCAAGCGCCATGTCATGGTGGCACCCGAGGATGTGAAGGTCAGGGTGGAACGGCGAAAGTCAGTCTCAACCATGCGCATTTCTCTTGATTTGCCGTCCTGAAAAAGATGTGCTCCAGGCCACCTTGGCAAAGCCATGGCACTTCTATATAAAGATTTCTTTATATAGATTTGAGGACCTCAGATGCACCGGCAGTCATTTACTGAAGCACTTGCTGTGCGCCCATGGCTTTTGGCTGATGGCGCCACGGGCACGAATTATTTCCAGATGGGCCTTGTCTCCGGGGATGCGCCGGAGATGTGGAACTTCGAGCATCCCGAACGTGTGCGTTCGCTGCACCGCAGCTTCATTGAGGCGGGGGCAGACATCATTCTCACCAACACCTTCGGTGGCAATCGCCACCGGCTGAAACTGCATGACGCGCAGGACAAGGTCCATGCCATCAATGTGGCTGCGGCAAAAAATGCCCGTGCGGAAGCGCAGGCCTTTTCTGCCCGCCAGATCTTTGTGGCAGGTTCCATGGGTCCGACAGGGGAAATCTTCATGCCCGTTGGCGCCTTTCCCTATGAAGAGGGCGTTTCGGCCTTCGCCGAGCAGGCCATGGCCCTTAAGGATGGGGGCGTCGACGTGCTTTGGATCGAAACCATGTCTTCGGAAGAGGAACTGCGCGCCTCTGTCGAAGGGGCAGCACAGGCGGGTCTTCCCATCGTCACCACCATGAGTTTTGACACCAACGGGCGCACCATGATGGGCATCACACCTGCGGCCTTCGGCGCATTGGCGGGGTCACTGCCAACACAACCGGTTGCCATTGGTGCCAATTGCGGTGTCGGCGCATCGGAACTCATTGCCACGGTCCTTGGCATCACGGCGACACGGCCGGATGCTGCCGTGGTGGCAAAAGGAAACTGCGGCATTCCTCAATATCATGATGGCCACATCCACTACACCGGGACGCCTGAACTGATGGCCGACTATGCCCGCATCGCACTCGACGCCGGTGCCAGGATCATTGGCGGCTGCTGCGGCACCTCACCGGAACACTTGGCAGCCATGCGCAAATCGCTGGAGGGTTACACCAAAGGTGCGCGGCCCTCGCTGGAGCTGATCGAAACCAGGCTTGGCCCCGTTTCAGAATTGGCAAAGGGCGTGGACAAGGCCGCCGACGGCGCTGCCAAGCGGGAGCGGCGGCGCGGATAAATTCCATTGCCTGTCATTTTTCATGGTGTTACGCTGTGATTCAGCGGGGCTGAATTGGGGTTAGGGGTTGGCAATGAGATTTTCGATTTCGGCTATTCTTTTGGCCAGCACCGCTCTTGTACTCAGCCCTGCCGCCATGGCGCAGACGGTGACGCAAACCTTTACGTCAACGGACACGCCAAAACCGATTGTTGATATTGGAACAACGACGAGCGTGATCACGCCAGGGCTGCCTTCAGGTGTACACGCCATTGCCGATGTCAACGTGTCGATGACATTCAGCCATGATTGGTCGGATGACGTTGACGTCTTTTTGACACATGGGTCAATTGTCAACTCCGCGCTTTTCACTGACGTTCAGGGGGCAAATTACTGGAACGGCACCTATGTTCTTGATGACGGTGCAGCGACAAGTATTGCTTTTGCTCCGCTTTCATTCCTTGTTGTTCAATCGGGCACATACCGGACCGAATCCGGTGCGGGACTGTCAGTTTTCAATGGGCAGGACCCGTCGGGGAGTTGGACGCTGCGCATTGATGACGATTTTGCCGTATTTGCCGGTGCGCTGAACACCTGGTCCCTCATCATCACCTACGCCGCCATCGACCAAGCCTCGCTTGGCCCGACAATTCCAGCCATCATCGCGGGTGATGTATCATCCCTCATCGGCACCTTCGCGGACCGAGCCAACGCCCGCTATGCTGGTGGCGTCGAGCCCGCAGCGGACGTGGCCAACCCCTATCTGCCAGGCGGCACCGGCGGCCTGTGGATGCGCCTTGGCGGATCAATGGCGGAGGGTGAAGGTGAAGTCGAAAACCTCTTCATTGCAACGGACGCCAGCTACGACAAGGATCAATGGTTCGCCCAGGGCGGCTTGAGCGGCGTTCTG
>JANPDD010000211.1:0-5141 GCA_031431295.1 Hyphomicrobiales bacterium
AGTAGGCGGGCAGCGCATACTTCGTGTGCGGCAGGGAAATCTCGACAATCTCCGCACCCTGCACTTTCAGCCACTGCGCACCTTTGTTCCACAGCGCGTCGATCTCGGCGGGCAAGCCGTCGGGACGGTATTCGCGTGGAATGCCGACGCGCAGGCCCTTGACGGATTTGCCCAGTACCGCCTCGTAGTCGGGCACGGGGCGGTCCACGGAGGTGGTATCCTTGGGGTCCACACTGGCCATGACTTTCAACATGATCGCGGCATCGCGCACATCGCGCGCAATGGGGCCTGCCTGGTCCAGCGATGACGCGAAGGCAACGATGCCCCAGCGCGAGCAGCGCCCGTAGGTGGGCTTGATGCCGACCGTGCCGGTAAACGCCGCAGGCTGGCGGATGGAACCGCCCGTGTCCGTTGCCGTGGCGGCGGCACAAATATGCGCCGCAACAGCAGCGGCAGAGCCACCGGACGAACCGCCCGGCACCAATGCGGCATTGGAGTTTTTGCGCCGCCAGGGATTGGTGACCGGGCCATAATAACTCGTCTCGTTGGATGAGCCCATGGCGAACTCATCCATGTTGAGCTTGCCCAACATCACAGCGCCCGCGGCGAACAGGTTGGCGGTGACGGTCGATTCATAGGTGGGTTTGAATTTGTCCAGAACATGCGAACAGGCCTGCGTGTGCACACCCTTGGTGGCAAACAGATCCTTGATGCCCAGGGGAATGCCTTCCAGCGCGCCACCCTCGCCCTTTGCCAATTTTTCATCACTGGCCACGGCCATGGCCCGGGCCTTGTCGGGCGTTTCCACGATGAAGGCATTGAGCGCGCGTGCGGCCTCGACCGCCTTGATATAGTCCTCCGTCAGGTCAACGGCGGAAATCTCCCGCGCTCTCAATTTGGCGCGGGCCTCGGCGATGGTCAGCGCCGTCAACGAAGGGCTGCTCATTCCACCACCTTCGGCACCATGAAGAACTGGTCCTCTGAGACGGGCGCGTTGCGCGTCACCTCGGCTGCGATGCCGCCGTCCGTCACCACGTCATCACGCATCTTCATTTTCATGGCCACAACCGAGGTCATGGGAACAACGCCCGCCACATCAACCTCGTTCAACTGCTCGACGAAACTGAGGATGGCGTTCAACTCGCCCGCCAGTCGCGGCACGTCATCATCCTGCACCTTGATCCGCGCCAGGCGTGCGACACGCCTGACGGTCTTTTCATCCACCGACATGGGGAAATCCTGCTCTCAAATCAGCGGGCTCAATACCAAAGGGTCAGGAAACCTGCAACTTGGCAATCTGCCGGCCTTCCGCGTCGAAATTGCTGTCCTTCAGCCAGGTCTCATAGGCGTCGTGCAGCCTTGGCCAGTCCTTGTCCAGCACGGCAAACCAGGCCGTGTCCCGGTTGCGGCCCTTGATGATCATGTGCTGGCGGAAAATACCCTCGAAGGTGAAACCAAAACGCTTTGCCGCCTTTCGCGAAGGCCCATTCAGCGCATCGCATTTCCATTCAAGACGCCTGACCCCAAGCTCCGCAAAGGCGTGGCGGATCATGAGGTAGATGGCCTCCGTCGCTTCACGGCTGCGCTGCAACGCCGGCGCCAGCCAGATGTTGCCGATCTCAACGACGCCATTGGCGGGATCGGCCCGCATGAAGGAGGCCATGCCGCAGGCCTCGCCCGTGGCGCGGTTGACGATGGCATAGAACCATGGATCGCGCGCCGCTTCCCGGTCCTTCAGCCAGGCGGCAAAGCTGTCGAGATCGGCAAAGGGACCATAGGCCATCCACGTCCACACCCGGCCTTCGGGATCACTTTCCGCAAAGGAATTGAAAAGCTGCAACGCGTGGCGGGCAACGCTTAACGCTTCAAGCCGCACCCAGCGGCCATGCAGCGGGCGAAGGTCGGGCCTCGACCCGGGCGGCAGTGGATCGACAATTTCACCGACGGTCGGGGCAAGTTTCTGGTCAGGTTTTTGATTGGGCATGACGGCAGCACCTTCGGTTCTGCCTGCTCATAGCCCGCCGACCACTGAATTACACCTTCAATCCGGGCGTCCCTTTGCGTAGCGCCATCATGCGCTGGCCGATGTCCACGAGCGAGGCCGCCACGTCATCCATGTCCTGCTTGCGGTCATCGTCCACTTCGGCGCGCCACTGGGCAATGCGCTGCTCCAGTGTGGTGAGCGAGTTCTCGCGCTCGCGCTCCCACTTCTTGTCCTCTTCCGCCACATGGGCGACGAATGTGCCGGAGAGATCGAGCAGCCCGCGCCGCGTATCGATCTCAAGTTCCTTGATGCATTCACGCAGCGTGTCTGAAATCATCTGCATGCGCACACCAAAGTCGCTGCGCAACTGGCCGATTGATTCCTCATAGGCCTCATGGACCGCCCGCGTTTCATCATCCACCTTGTCTGACAACTCGTCAAAACGCAGGTCGAATGCACCGAACAGTTTCTCCACGCGCGACGTCGAGAGCCGGATGTCGTCGATGTCGCTCTCGATCGAGGAAAAGCGGTCGTCACTGTCGCCCTTCTGCTCGGCGAGAATGTCGATCATTTCCTCAAAGCGCGCTTCGCACAGGCGCTGGTGCGGGCCGACGATGATCTCGCGCAATTGCCCGAGCATGCGCTCCATCGGCACCTGCTCGTTGAGTGCTGCCATCACGCGCATGCTGGCATGGCGCGGGGGCGCCTGGTCCAGTGGTGTGTTGAAGCCGTTGATTTTCGCCGCCGCCGACGGGAAATTGTCCGAAACGGTCATAGTCGTATTCCTCGCTTGGGCCGTCCCAAAACAAGGTGCAAGGCTCTGCAATTAGAGGGCCTCGCAACCCAACTCGTGTCTCCGTCCGCTCTCAACTATAGGGCGGCACGGCGCGGGCGGAAGAATAGGATTAATTTAAGGTTAACACCGCCCTCCCCGCCACCTATTTCCGGAGCCGGGAAAAGCAAAGTCCTCGATTGGGGCGGTTTTGCGATGCAGACAAAGAAAGCCAGTGTCTCTGCAGAACCCGGAACGGGGCCCGTTTCTCTAGTTCGCAAGCAGGGTGACGATCTCCGCATAGCCCCGCCTTTGGGCATGTTGCCGCGGCGTCACGCCACTGCGATCCGCAATCGCTTGATCCGCCCCGGCATTCACAAGATGAGCGACAATTTTCTGGTGGCGGGGGCCGCCATCACCGAGGATCACGGCTTCGATCAGGGCCGTCCAGCCGAGGTTATTGACATGGTTCAACGGTGCACCGGCTTCAATCAGCACCCGGACGACCTCGTCATGCCCGAGATGTGCTGCGGCAATCAGCGCCGTGCCGTCGTAGGGGCTGGTGACATTGTTGGCCCGGTTGCCAATCGCCAACGCCACCTCGAGTGTCTCGACGTCGTCCGCAACGGCGGCGATTGTCACCACGTCATAGGCCTGGTTTTCGAGCGCATTCACATCCGCACCCGCCTTGGCCAGCGCCCGCATGGCCCCACGCTGCCTCTGGAATGCCGCCACGTGCAAGGCCGTGCGCCCCATGGCGTCGCGTTCCTCGATCTTGGCACCTTCGGCCAGTGCCGTTGCAAGCGCCGCGATGTCACCATCAGCCGCCGCTTTGTGCAGGCCCTGGTAGGCCGAAATTTCCGCAGCCGAAGGCGGCACCTGGGCAATTGCAGCCCTACATACGCCCGCCAACACGCATGAAACCAGACCCGCAATGATCCTCCTTCTCCTCACACCACCATCCATTCGTAAAATGATCTATCCTTCAATTCAAAGCCCCCGAACGGGGCGGTTTTGCGATGGGCGGGCATTCAACTGCCCGGGATCATGGAGGTATCAAATACCTTTCGGGCCACGCGTATGGCACTGTGATGCTGCGCCGACCATTCTGCCAGACCGGACATCGCAACCAGCAGCGATTGGCCCAACGGAGTGAGGGCGTATTCCACGGCAGGCGGTGTGGTGGGATAGACGGTGCGGGAAATCAAGCCGTCGCGCTGCAGGTTGCGCAACGTCTCCGTCAACATGCGCTGGGAAATATCCTCAATTTCGCGGCGCAGCGCGCTAAACCGCAGCGGGCCGGGTTCCAACGATTTCACGATCAGAACACTCCACTTGTCCCCCACACGGTCCAGCACATCACGGACTGGACAGGCGGCACTCAAATCAGCGGTTTGGCGGTGCTTCGGTTTCAAAATCTGGTCCATGGGGCGGTTCCTTTGACGTAACCAGGGGAGAAAAAACTGCCACCTTGCAAGTTACTATTTAGTCTCTAAATGAGTATTACTCTCGAAAAGAGACTAACGCAAAGGAAAAGACTCATGTACCTCGTCACCGGAGCCAACGGCCATTTGGGCCGCGCCGTCATCAACCACCTTCTCACCACGTCCAAGGTGCCCGCCAGCAAAATCATCGCAGCGACACGCGATCCCGGCAAACTAGCCGACCTGAAAGCCAAGGGCATCGACGTGCGGGCTGCCGACTTCAACGACGAGGCGGGACTGGTGAAGGCCTTTGCGGGTGCCATGCGCGTTCTGCTGGTCAGCACGGACTCCGTGGAACCGGGCGTGCGCGTGAAGCAGCACTCCGCCGCCATCAGGGCCGCCGAAAAGGCCGGTGTTGACCATGTGCTCTACACTTCCATACCCAATGCCGAAACATCAGCGGTGCTGTTTGCGCCCGACCATGCGGGAACCGAAAAGGCCTTGGCCTCCTCCAGCCTCAAGGGTTGGACAGTGCTGCGCCACAACTGGTATTTTGAAAACCTGTTCTACTCGCTGCCCAATGCAATGAAGTCCGGCACGCACTATTCTGCGTCAAGTCAAGGCAAACTCGCCCATATCGCCCGCGATGATCTGGCCCGTGCCGACGCTGCCGCACTCGCCTCCGACAAGGGCGGCAAGAACACCTACACGCTGTCAGGTGCCACGGAATACACCATTGATGAGATCGCCAAACTGGTCAGCGCCGCCACGGGCATACCACTGAACGTGGTGCATGTGCCGGTCGAAAGCCTTGTGCAGGGCATGATCGGCGCTGGCCTCCCCGAAGGACTGGCGCGCATGTTCGCCTCCTTCGATGCCAACATCGCGAAAGGCGGACTGTCGGGCAAACCGACAGACTACAAAGCGCTGACGGGCGTGGAACCTGGCAGTTTTGAAACCT
>JANPDD010000212.1:0-10961 GCA_031431295.1 Hyphomicrobiales bacterium
ATTGAATCTGGAGCAACTTTCGCTTCGCAAGTGATTCCACCTGCTCGCCCGTTGCTCTATCCCTTGCCGCGGGTTCTGGTCTTGCCGGGTTTTGCGTTTTTTTCGAGAAATTCGATGACGGCCTTCGCGACATCCTTGCCGGTGGCGTTTTCAATGCCTTCGAGCCCCGGTGATGAGTTGACTTCCATGACAACAGGCCCGCGCTTGGAGCGCAGCATGTCAACACCAGCCACATTGAGGCCCATGGACTTGGCAGCGCGCAGCGCTGTTGCCTTTTCGGCTGGCGTGAGCACGGCCATGATGGCAGTGCCACCGCGGTGAAGGTTGGAGCGGAACTCACCTGTCGCGCCCGATCTTTCGATGGTCGCAACGATCCTGCGGCCCACGACAAAGGCGCGGATGTCGTGGCCTTCCGCCTCCTTGATGAATTCCTGGACGAGAATGTTGATGTTGGCACCATGGAAAGCCTCGATCACCGACCTTGCTGATTTCGGCGTTTCCCCGAGCACCACGCCGATGCCCTGTGTGCCTTCCAGCAACTTGATGACGACAGGAGCTCCACCCACCAATTTCACGATCTCGTCGGTGCGGCTGGTGTTGTTGGCAAAGGCCGTCACGGGCAGGCCCACGCCCTCGCGTGCCAGCAGTTGCAGCGAGCGCAGCTTGTCGCGGCTGCGTCCGATGGCAACAGATTCGTTGAGGGGATAGACGCCCATCATTTCGAACTGCCGCAACACGGCGAGGCCATAGAATGTGTGGGACGCCGCGATGCGCGGGATCACCGCATCAAAGCCCACCAGGGTTTCACCCATGTGGCGCAACTCGGGCTTCTTGGAAGTGATGTTCATGTAGCAGCGCAGATAGTCGATGGCGACGATTTCGTGGCCGCGCTCTTCCGCCACTGCAATGATGCGCCTGTGGGAGTAGAGCTTGGGATTTCGGGTGAGAAGGGCGATTTTCATTTGGGCTTGGTTCGCTTGGCTGTGTGTTCGAGAAGGAATGTCTTGCCAGGGTTGACCACGAAACGGCCCTTGAGGCTGTTGCGGCCGAGCAGCATGGGTACGCCCATGTAGGAGCGGTTGGTCAATGAGACTTCCGCCTTGAAGGTCTGGCCGCCGACCTGCACGTCGGTGCGGATGACGGCCCTCGTTTCGCTGATGCCGTTTGAGCTTTTGACCCGCTTCAGGCCCACGAGTGGCGCTTGGAAGGTGCGTTTGCGGCCCAGTTGCATGATGACGAAAACGACGCGCCTGCCGCGCACATATATTTCATCGGCATGAAGCGTGGCAGAGCGCGCACCGGTATCGAGTTTGGCCACGATTGGCCCAATTTCAAGCTTGGGAAGGGAAACATGCTCCTTCCACCCCGCAACGGGAAAGGCCACCAGGGTTGGTCGGATCACGGCGAGCATGGGTGCTGCTTACAGCAAGGTCGCGCAATTCGCCAACGCGCTGTGGTGCTCGTGCATCAGGTCATTGCCGAAATGATTGTCATCCCAGCGCCTTCAAAACGGTCCATGGCCGTCAGCGCGGCAGGTGCCTCGGCAAGCGAGATATGCTTGCCGATCAGCTTCTGCGGCTGAAGTTTGCCACTTTCAATCATGCGCAGCATTTCCGGGTAGCGGTGGGCCTGCATGCCATGGCTGCCCTTGATTTCCAGTTCCCAGGCAACCACGCGGTCCATGGGCATGGGCGCTCTTGCATGTTCGCCCAGCATCAGTCCCACCTGCACGTGGCGGCCGCGGCGCCTGAGGCAACGCACAGAGTTGAGCGCTGTGGTGGAATGGCCCAACGCATCAATGGAAAGATGGGCGCCGCCGCCCGTCACCTCACGGATGGCTTGCGGCACCTTTGTGCCACCTGAGGCTTTGATGGTGGCGGTTGCGCCCAGGGACTTGGCGAGAGCAAGTTTTTCCTCAGCTAGGTCAACCGCTACGACATTGGCCCCCATGGCGGCGGCGATCATGATGGCTGAAAGCCCTACGCCGCCACAGCCGTGAACAGCCACCCATTCGCCGGGGCTCACACGGCCCTTGTCGATGACGGCGCTGAAGGATGTGACAAAGCGGCAACCCAGGGCCGCTGCCGTGGCAAAATCCATGCTGTCGGGCAGGCGCACCAGATTGGTATCGGCATATTCCAGCGCCACAAATTCGGCAAATGAACCCCAGGCGGTGAAACCCGGTTGAAACTGGTTTTCGCAGACCTGGTGATTGCCGGTGTGGCACTCATGGCAATGGCCGCAGCCCGCCACAAAAGGCACCGTGACACGGTCACCCGGTTTCCAGTTCCGCACCTCGCGGCCCACTTCAGTGATGGTCCCCGCAAGTTCATGGCCTGGCACATGGGGCAGCTTGATGTCCGGGTCATGGCCCATCCAGCCGTGCCAGTCCGAGCGGCACAGTCCGGTCGCCTCGACCTTGACGACGACGCCCCCTGGCGAAGGCACAGGGTCTGGCACGTTCTTGATGGTTGGGTGGACCTTGAAACCCTCGTAGTGGACTGCGTGCATGATTGCTTTCATTTCTTCTGGCGAACCAGATCATATGCCCCAGGTTTTCTCAAGCACGCGCAGCCAGTTCCGGCGGGTAATTTTTTCGATGAGTTCGTTGCCAAATCCGGCCTCACGCATGGCTTCAACAAGTTTCGGCAGGCCCTTGGCATCCTTCAAGAAAACGGGCAATCCACAGCCGTCAAAGTCGGAGCCGAAACCGACACAATCCTCGCCCGCCTTGCTGATCATGTGCTGCAGGTGGGCAACCAACACCTGGGGCTCAACGCTTGAATTCCAGCGGCCATCAGCACGCAGAAAGGCCGTTGCGAAGTTAAGTCCCACCAGGCCACCAGACGTGCCGATAGCCATGAGTTGGTCATCGGTGAGATTGCGCGAGTGTGGGGCCAAGGCATGGGCATTGGAATGGCTGGCGACAAGGGGTGCCGAGCTGATGCGGGCTACATCCCAGAAACCTTTTTCGTTGAGGTGGGAAAGATCGACAAGCATGCGCAGGCGGTTGCATTCGCGCACCAGGGCCTTGCCCGCATCAGTCAGCCCGTCGCCGATATCCGGCGAGGAGGGAAAGCGGAACGGCACACCCTCGGCAAAAACATTGGGTCTTGACCAGACGATGCCGATGGAGCGCAGACCAAGGTCATGGAGTTGCCGCAGGCCGCCGAGATCAGCGGCGATGGCTTACGCACCTTCAATATGGAGGACTGCCGCCACTTGCCATTGAGCCATGCAGGCGTCAATCGCGGCTACGGTTGTGCACAGTGCAACACGGCCACCGCTTGCCGCCACAATCCCATGCAGCAATTGCACCATCGACAGCGTTGCCCGCATGGCGGCAGGTTGCCGTAGTGCACTTGCCAGCGGCGGGTTGAGGTCGTTGACGTCCGGCAAAACGCCAGGTTCCGTGGGAACAAATATGGCGAACAACCCGCCTGCAAACCCGCCCGCAAGGAGGCGCGGCAGATCAATGTGACCAACGCTGTCACCGTCCAGAAAGTCCCTTACGGGATCAGAATTCTTCTTCAGCCACAGGCGGAGAAGAACATCGTTATGGCCATCGAAGATAGGGAAGTGGGGCAATGCGTTCTTCTCGCACCTCCCCCTTGTGGGGAGGTCGGGAATTGCCGCGCAATTCCCGGGTGGGGGGTAAGGTTAGGCGGCGGTGTGACCCCCACCCCGCGTGCCCCTTGTGAGGCCCCGCGACCCTCCCCACAAGGGGGAGGGCATTTTCCCAATCACGCTTTGGCGTGCCTCTCCGCGACGTAGTCCCAGTTCACCAGACTGTCGATGACGGCGTCCAGGTATTTCTGGCGGGCGTTGCGGTAGTCGATGTAGTAGCTGTGTTCCCAGACGTCGCAGCCGAGGATGGGCGAAGCACCGTGCATCAGGGGATTTTCGCCATTCGGTGTTTTGCTGATGGCGAGCTTGCCACCCTTCACTGAAATCCAGCACCAGCCGGAACCGAACTGCGTCAGGCCTGCCTGCACGAAATCAGCGCGCATCTTGTCGTATCCACCAAGGTCTGAATCGATTGCCGCCGCGAGCTTGCCCGGAATCTTCTTGCCGCCGCCGTTGGGTTTCATCCAGTTCCAGAAGTGGACGTGATTGTAGTGCTGGCCGACATTGTTGATGAGGCCTTGCGCGCTGTCGGCGAAGGCGACCTTGCAAATGTTTTCGATGGAGGCGGAAGCCAGCGGCGAGTCCTTCAAGAGGTTGTTGCCGTTGGTGACATAGGCCATGTGGTGCTTGTCGTGGTGGAACTCCAGGGTTTCCTTCGACATGAAAGGGCCAAGCGCATCATAGGCGTAAGGCAGGGCAGGCAGTTCAAGGGCCATCGTACTCTCCTTGGGTTGTGGTGAGACAATGTAGTCGCTGAACCGCCCGCCTGCAAGGAAAGCCGCAATAGAGGCGGCCAAGTGAGCTATTGCACGACGTATTGACAGGGCTTCGCCCTGGCGATGCAATAGTGCTTGGCACCCGTCCATTCACAGGTTGTGGTCCTGTTCGCGGCAACGGTCCAGACGGACCATTCCAGCCCGTAGGCTGATTTGGCAGCCGTGCTCCAGGCCTTGCGGGCGTTTGCCTTGCCGGTTACCACAGAGTTGGACAGGGCCTCACCCTGCTTGTAACTGTTCTTGCACACGTACGCCATTGCCGGGCTGGTGAACTGCGTTGAGGCGAGGGTGGCAATTGTTGCGGCCAACAGGAAGCCGCGTGAGGTGATCTTGATCGTCATTGTCGTCTCCAGTGTTTGCGTGCCGGTGTGGCACTGGGTTGTTTCGAAACACAAAGGGCCGCGACCCATGTGAGCCGCGACCCCTCGCTGAAACATGGAACATTGATAGACTCATTTCCCTGTACCCTGCTTGAACCGGAAGTTCAGTGTGCGTTCAGCAACCGGAGCTGTGGGATTTCCACACAGCACTTGTGGCGCTGGCGCGGCTTCGCACAGGTCAATGCAAATGACATGGTGCGGGCGGATCAGCGCAATCAGGCCTGACGGAACACACGGAACTCACCAGATGAAATCGATCATGAAACATGCGGCCATCGCCGCCAAAACGATGTCGAAATAGGAGGCTCACATGCGACTGATGATGAAAGCCCACCTTGATGTGCAGACAGCCAATATTGCCATCAACGACGGCAGCCTGCAAAAGGCAATTGGTGCCACCATGGCGGCCTGCAAGCCGGAAGCCGTCTACTTCTGCACGGAGACGGGACGCCGCACGGTTATCGCCATCTTCGATGCGCCGAACTCTTCCATTGTTCCGGCAGCGGCGGAGCCCATGTTCCAGTCGCTCGGTGCGGAAGTTCACTTCCTGCCCGTCATGAACCAGGGCGAACTTGAAGCAGGCCTGAAGGCCTGGGCCTCGAAGACGTGAACGTCAATGGCTGGCCGGATCGGATGGAAAGGCTTCCTCCACGCTCCGGCCCGCCAGTGCTGCGGCATGTTCGGTACAGAGCAGAACAATGAAATCATAGACCACACGGATGCGGGGCTGGTTGCGCAAATCACGGTGCGTGACGAGGAAAATTTCCGGCAGGCCGACGATGCCAGGCCACACCGGCAGCAGCGAGTCGTCGCCATGGGCCGCGATGGCGGGCATCGCCGTGAGGCCGAGGCCGGACCGGGCCGCCGTCAGCAGCGGCATGATTTCATTGCAGCGCATGACCGAGCGGCAATTTTTTGCCAGCTCAACCATCCGGTCATAGCCCGGCATGCCGCGCAATTCCTCGCCAAAAATTGTGACATCATGCCCGGCGAAATTGTCCCGGGGCAGGCCATGCAAATCCAGATAGGGCCGCGCGGCAAAGAAGGCGATGGCCACGGTGCCGACCTTGCGGGCGACAAGCGTGTTTTGCTCGGGCCGGCGGTTGCGAAGGGCAATGTCAGCTTCGCCTTTTGTGAGGTTGCGAAAAGCATGGCCGCTGTCCACCTCCACGGCAATGCCGGGGTAGGCCTTGCGCAGGCGGGGCAATGCCGGGATCAACAGTGTTGTTGCAAAAAATTCCGGAACGGTGACGACGACCCTGCCTTCCGCCTTCCTTTCCCGGCCGCCGAGGCGGTGGCTCAGGGCTGTCATGGATTGCTCAATTTCCCCTGCGGTGGCGATGACGTCGCGGCCCTGGTCGGTTGTTGCGCAGCCGTCACTGCGGCGGTCAAACAGTCTTACGCCGAGTTGCGATTCAAGCAGGTCGAGGCGGCGGATGACGGTTGAACGATCAATCGCCAGTGCTTCGGCGGCGGCCTGCATGGAGCCTCCACGATGGATTGCAAGGGCGATGCGAAGCAGATCCCATTCCGCCATGGCTTGTCCCCGTTTCAGGCCACCGCCGCTGCCAATCAGGCCAACCAAATATTGTTGACGGAGGAAACCGGCATCATGGCGAAGGCACCAAGTTGGCCAATGGCGCGGAGGGGGTTGCGTGCATCGGCATGGCTCACACCGAAGGGATGCAAACTGACCTTGAGCGACAGGAACAGCACGACGGGTGTGAACACTGCCGCGAAGAGTCCGGTGATTGCAAAACCCATGAGATTTTTCCTTGATGTGACTGCCCTGGAAGAAAGCCAACTATTTCATGAATCGGGGGTGGGTACGAGTCCCGCCAGCCGCGCCAGCTTTCACACTTTCATCAGGGGCAAGCCCAGAATGGCCAGGACAAATGTTGCGAGGGTAAGAGCCGCGACAATCAATGCCGTTCCATAGACGACGTTGCGTTTGCCACTCAGCGCCGCGAAAGGCACCGCTTGCATGGCGTGCAGGCCGACAAAATGGGCGACGCGCAGGTCGCCACCAGTCGTTGACCAGAAAAACAGTGGAAGGCCGGTGGCATCGGTCTGGTCGCCGCCGGCCCAGTGGCTTGTTCCGGCTGCCAGGACCGATGCCGTGAGCGTCGCCAGCACGGCGCCGAGAACGAGGCCAAGCCCTGCGGCTTCGGGCCAGAGTTCACCCTTGCGATTGCGCCAGATGACGATGCCAATCACGGCGGCCGCGCCTGTCATTGTCAAGGCTCCCAATCCCATGATGGAATAGAGCGCTTGCTCCAAGGGCGCATCAACATTGTAGTGCGAGCCTTCGGCGCGGGCTGCGCGGAAGACAATATAGGCGAGTTCAAGCCAACTCGCGCCGACGAGTGCGGCGATCGACCAACGAACTGTCCGGCGTTTCCGGGTGTTCCAGGGAACGAGTGAAAGGGACCAGGCGACGGTGGCAAACAGCACGGCGATTGAGAGGAAAAATTTTGCGGGTTTGTGCCAGACGCTGACTCCATTGAACAGGCGTTCGTCAACCATGGGCAGCAGCAGGCAAACAGCAAACAGGGCCAGCAGCACAATAGTGTTGCGGCCGAGGCTGCGCGACCCTGCGTATGCATCCAGGACGAACCTGGTGAGGCGCGTAGCGTCGGGTGCAGGACGTGTGGTTGTGGTCATTGGTTTTGGTCTCAAGCAAGGGTTCTGGACACGGGGCGGAAAATCAACAGTGCGATTTCGTGGGCGATGTAACCAATGGGGCCAAAGAGAAACGTCGCGGGCAGCAAGATGACAAGCAACAGGCGAGGCAGTCCCGCCTCCATGATCCGCTTTGCAATCATTGCGCCGATGAAAAGATCGAAAGCGAGGTAATGCACCCAGCCCGCCAGTGCTGCCCAGGGCGAAGTGAAGAGTTTTTGCACATTGGCCAGCGTGTCGAAGCCACCATCACTGCCAGCAAAGAAGAACAGGATCAGGAGCGTGTACAGTCCAGCAAAGGCAAGGGGCCACCAGCGCCCGGCGATTTCGTCGCGCAGAAAGTTGTTCTTGCGGAAGATGGCCCAGGCGAGGACCAGCCAACCTGCCAGGGCCGTGGTGTTGGCTATTGAGAAAATCAGTTCGGCAGACATGCAGCGCTCCCCGGGTTGTGGATCGACCACTCTTGAGCTGCTTATCTTGACGATGTCAACATATTTTGACGTTGTAAAGATTAAGCGGTTCGTTTAGCCTGGCCATTATGGCCGAGGATGACAAGAAGCCGTACCATCATGGTGAGTTGCGGGCTGCACTTCTGGCTGCTGCCGAAGCTGCCTTGGTCGAAATGCCGCTTGAAGCCGTGTCCTTGCGGGAGATTGCGCGGCGGGCCGGCGTTTCCCATGCCGCGCCAAAGCACCATTTTTCGACCTTGGGCGGGTTGTTTGCCGAAATTGCCGCCAGTGGTTTCGAGCGTTTTGTGGCAGCTTTGGACGGTGCGGCAGACCGGCAATCGGACCAATCGCCAGCGGCACGCCTGCGGGCCATGGCGCGGGCCTATTTGCGCTTTGCCGCTGGCAACCGCGCAGCCTATGCCCTGATGTTTGGAAAGAGGGTGGAGATGGAGCGCTCGCCACAGCTCACGGCGGCGCATATTGCCGCGTGGTCACAACTGGAAACGGCTGTTGCCGCCATCGTGGGCCGCGAGCGGGCCGTCAATGGTTCGCTTTTGGTGTGGTCCTGTTGCCATGGCATGGCCATGCTGATGCTCGAGTCACAGATGCCGCCGCACATTGATCCGCAAATCGCCATTGAATCCGTGACACGCATGGTGATTGCCGGCTTGCAATCGGATACATAGCAGGGATGGACGTTGACATACTGGTGCTGCTGGCGCTTGCTGCCGTTGGATTTGTGGCGGGCTTCATTGATTCAATCGCGGGCGGTGGCGGCATGCTGGCGCTGCCTTCACTGCTGCTGTCCGGCCTTGACCCGCTCACGGCACTGGCCACCAACAAGCTGCAAGGCACGTTTGGCACCGCGTCGGCAAGCTATGCCTTCTGGAAGAAAGGCCTGCTCGATCCCCGCGCCCATGTGAAGACAATTGCCGCTGTGTTCGCCGGTGCATCTCTGGGTGTGCTGGTGGTGGCGGTGGCACCCACCACCTTGCTTGCCATTTTCATGCCGTTCCTGCTGCTGGCGGTCGCACTCTTTTTTGCGCTGTCGCAGCGGTTGACCGATGAGGCGGCAGAACCGGTGTTTCCCATGGCTGTGTTCGCCTTTGGCATGGCGCCGGTGCTCGGTTTCTATGACGGTTTCTTCGGGCCCGGCACCGGGTCCTTTTTCATGCTGGCGCTGGTTTCGGTATTCGGTCTCGGCGTTGTGGAGGCAACAGCGCGCACGAAACTCTTCAATCTCACCTCGAATGTGGCCGCCCTGTTCTTCTTCCTGTTTGTTGCCAAGTTTGCCTGGATTGTCGGTTTGGTCATGGGGCTCGCCCAGGTGGCGGGCGCCCAACTGGGGGCACGTCTGGCGATCCGGAAAGGGGCAGGTCTCATCAGGCCGCTTCTTGTCATCTTTTGCATCGCCATGGCACTGCGCCTGTTGTTCGATCCGGCCAATCCACTGCGGGCGTATTTCTGATTCCCGGACCTTAGGTGATGGAGACAAAAAATGCCGGAATATTCGCCCATACCCTTGCCTGACTGGCGTGAATTGGACCAGCGCGAGATGCAGGCGAGGGCAGACTATTTTCTCGACGTCATGCGCAGGCGGCATAGCGTCAGGGAATTTTCACCGCGCGCCGTGCCGCGTGCGCTGATCGAGACGTGCCTGCGTGTCGCGGCGACGGCACCGAGCGGTGCAAATCTTCAACCGTGGCATTTTTCGGTGATCGGCGATGCCGCCCTCAAGTCGCGCATCAGGAGGGAAGCGGAAGCGGAAGAAAAAGCGTTTTATGAGGGCAAGGCTGGCGCAGAATGGCTCGCTGCTCTGAAGCCGCTTGGAACGGATCAGAACAAGCCATTTCTGGAGATTGCGCCGTGGCTCATCTGCGTTTTCGGCGCGCGCCGGAGCCTTTGTGCGGACGGCGTCGTGCGCAAGAACTACTATGTGCCGGAGTCGGTGTCGATCGCCACCGGCTTCCTCATCGCCGCTTTGCACCAGGCGGGTTTGGCAAGCCTGACGCACACGCCAAGCCCCATGGGATTCCTCAACGAGATCTGCACGCGTCCACCGGACGAAAAGCCCTACATCCTGCTTGTCACGGGATATCCCGCCGCGGACGCCACGGTCCCTGCCCATGCAACAACGCGAAAGCCGCTGGAGCAGGTTGCAAGTTTTCTGTGACCACTACAGCAACCTGCGTTCAATTGAACGCAGAAAAGTTGCTGTAGCGTATTGAATCTGGAGCAACTTTCGCTTCGCAAGTGGCGTCATCCCGGCTAAAGCCGGGACCACTTGCTCGCCCGTTGCTCTACATGAAAGCCTGCAAGCCCGTCTGCGCCCGTCCCAGGATCAACGCGTGCACATCGTGTGTGCCTTCATAGGTGTTCACGGTTTCCAGGTTCACCATGTGGCGGATGACGTGGTATTCATCCGATATGCCGTTGCCGCCGTGCATGTCTCTGGCCATGCGGGCGATGTCCAGCGCCTTGCCGCAGTTGTTGCGTTTCATCAGGGAAATGGCGGGAGGTGCCACGGTGCCACGCTCGAGGCCGCGACCCAAAGCGAGGCAAGCGTGCAAGCCCAGCGCAATTTCCGTTTGCATGTCAGCGAGCTTCTTTTGCACCAGCTGATTGGCAGCAAGCGGCTTGCCGAACTGCTTGCGGTCCAATGTGTACTGGCGCGCGCGGTGCCAGCAATCCTCAGCAGCACCCATCACCCCCCAGGCAATGCCAAAACGGGCCTTGTTCAAACAGGAAAAGGGACCGCCCAGGCCCTTGGCCTTGGGCAACATGGCGCTTTCGGGCACCTCCACATTGTCGAGCACGATCTCACCCGTGACTGATGCCCGCAGGCTGACCTTGCCCTTGATTTCCGGTGTCGAAAAGCCCTACATCCTGCTTGTCACGGGATATCCCGCCGCGGACGCCACAGTCCCTGCCCATGCAACAACGCGAAAGCCGCTGGAGCAGGTTGCAAGTTTTCTGTGACCGCTACAGCAACCTGCGTTCAATTGAACGCAGACAGGTTGCTGTAGCATATTGAATCTGGAGCAACT
>JANPDD010000213.1:0-16446 GCA_031431295.1 Hyphomicrobiales bacterium
GCTTCGGGAATCAAGGGAATCCCCTTTCCGCATTTGCAAGAAAATCGAGGGCAACACGCACGTTTCTTGCAAATCAATCGGTGCGGAAAATCAAATCCGTTTAATAAAGTCGGGCGTGCGTGAGTTCTTCACGGACGACTAGGTAAGAACAAGTGTTCCTAATTTCCCTTCATTAGGTGCCGATTTCACGCGAGTAATTCCAACGAAGAAAAGGCGACGTTGCTCTTCAAGACTCGCCTCCTGTTCTAGCCGAGACAGACTCGCCTCAGGTTGTCTAGGCAGCAAGCCCTCAATGCAACCGGCAATAAATGTTACAGGTGAGCTCAGGCCTTTACTCTTATGAAGACTCATGATTCTTACCTCAGTAATTTCTGTGGGTACTTCCGGCCTTGTAACCAGGCTAGTGAGTTCTCTGAGGAAGCTCGCTCGACTTCGGCCCTCGGCAGCTTCAATAACTTTAAGCGCAAGTGCACGAATATCTCGGACTCTTGCATCGCCATCAGGGAAAATCTGATCAACAACCAAGGCCAATCCTCCGACATCAAAGACGTCCTCAAGCTGTAGCAATACACTTTTAATTTCGACAAACCGTTCATTAATGTCTTTAGTATGCGGGATTCGAATAACTCCACTTTCCAGTTGCACTAACGCGTCCCACGGTGACACCGCATTTGCCTCACAAAAATCTCGAAGACGCCGATAGCCACCTTTTAACCAAGTGGCGCTCCCTAGACCAAGTAGCCACCTCAGCGCCACATGGTCATTTCGATCAACAAAAAGTTTAAGGACTGAGAACTTGCGTTGGGCATCCTCGTCATCCAGCTCTGCTTCTGCATAATACGACTTTGCTGGTATTCCCGATGCGACGAGCCTTTCGTAGATGGGTGTACCTATTATGCTGCGTTGCGCGAGAACCAGAATATCACCCGGCGGTACACCATTGCCGATCATCGCGACAATTTGCTGTGTAACTCCGAGTATCTCTTCATCTACATTGATGTACTGCAGTATTTGAACAACACCTCTTCCATTTTCAATTCTTGGGGTAAGAATGCGGCGCGTTGGTCGATGGATATTTCTCGCAATTAATGAGTTGGCGATCTCAACAATTAATGTCGGACATCTCCTGCAATTATCCAATGCCACATCATCCGCATCGGGCCATTGTTGCAACCATTCGAGAATTCCCTCAGGGTGTGCATGCTTAAAGCTGTAGATGGATTGGTCGTCGTCACCAACAATGCAAATTGCTGCTTGGTCGGAAAGAAAGGAGATGACACTTTGCTCTGCTTTGTTGAGGTCTTGATACTCATCAACGAGAACATGCACAAACTCCGTGCGTTCTTCGGCCGCAGGATTGGCGGACAGATATGCGTAAAGCTGAGGAATTACTTCGCCGATAAGCATGGCACGATGAAATTTCAACCAAGGCAAGAGGTCGTACTCAAAATCCTGGTCTTCTTGCGCTTGAACGTACCCAGGTTGATCGTGTTGTAGTCGCGCCCATGCAGCATCATAGGCTTTGATTTTTTTACGTACTTCTTTGACTCCGCCGTGAGCTTCCGCAAGATCAGCTTCGAGGGGCTTTATCTCGAAATCATTGAGTGGGCGGGGGGTGCGGCCTGTTGCAATCAGCACATGATTGCGCACTAGTATTTGCATACCCAAACTGTGCAGTGTGGTTCCTCTCAATTCCTCGCATCCAACAATTCCCATTCCCACCAGCTCTCGATGCAAATCTTCTGCTGCCACTCGGGTGAAAGTCACTGCGAGGATTTTTGAAGGATCAACACCACCCTCCAACAGGCGTGCAACACGGCGCTTCATGGCAAACGACTTGCCTGTCCCAGGTCCCGCCACTACTCGAATGCGCTGGTTTTCCGATGATACGATTTCAAAGGTAGGACTTCCGGCAACTAAATTGTTTGACCAAGCCATGAACGTCCTCTTAAAACCTCTGGTTGTTTCGAAAACTAACCGTTTTCCAAACCAATTACTAGGAACCACTCGAATCAGAAGTTTCGATGTACAATCTTGACTTGCTTTTCCACAAGCTGCCAGTTCCGTGCCTTTCAACCTATGAATTTAGCTGCGGGGCGGGTTGGATTTCGGCGACATGGATTTCGGTGACAGCGCACTCATTCTCCATCACGCCGCTTCCCGCTTAAACCTGATCCCTCCCGTCTTCCGGGACTTCGGGGCGGGGCGGACGGTGATTTCAACGTCGCGCCCCGACCCGGTCAGCATCAGTGTGAGCCGATCAATTGAAAATCGTTTGGCGGCGGTGCGCCGCGAATTGCGATTGGGCATTCAGCCGCCATTCAGCCGGATTGGCGCAAAACGGCTGCACATCAACCAATCCTTTTTCCCAACCTTGGAGATGCGCCATGCGCACGACCGTTCTTGCCTTCACCATCGCTGCCAGCCTTGCCACGCTGGCATCCGTGACCGCCGCGCAGGCGCAATATTGCGAAGGCACCGTTCATGGGCTTTCCAGCCGCTACAACCCCGCCACGGGTGCGGGCTTCCTTGCCGTGCGCTCCAAGCCCCGCGCCTCCTCCCACCAGCACGGTGAATTGTTCAACGGCGACAAGGTTGAAATTTTCGACCGCAGGGGGAATTGGTACAAGGTGGCGACAACCGAAGGCCCCGTGCTGGAAGGCTGGGCCAACGCCCGTTGGATCGACAACGACTGCAATTATTGATGTCGTGTTGATTTGGCAGATTGCCGCCACGCTGCCAGCCTTTTCAGTGTGCGCCATGCGCGGTGGAGGCCCGCCCGCAACCGGTCACTCAAAAGCCTGCCCTCGCCATAGGGAACAACCGGCAGGCCCTGCTCCCGCCAGCGCTGGAAGCCGCCGTCCATGTCAGTGGCCTGTGTCATTCCCATCTGCTGCAGGTTCGCCGCCGCAAGGCTTGACTGGTAGCCTTCGTCGCACACGACGATGATCCGCTGGTCGTGGTCTGTCACATCAGAATGTCGCCACGCGGATTTCGGATCGCAGCGCCACTCCAACACGTTGCGGCGAATGATGAGAGCGCCCGGCATGAGGCCATCGCGCCTTTGCTGTTCATTGCCGCGGACGTCGATCACCAGCGCACCCGTTTGCATTTCACGCAAGGTTTCCCCGGGCGAAACACGGCGCGGCAGGCGCCGTCGCGCCTGTTCAAGCAGTTCGTCAACAGTTGTCACGGGTTGTCTGTTGCTCCCCTTCCGCTGCGCCAGGCCGTGCCGTGCCATTCCTATTTCAGGGTGACCACTGCATCGCCGGATACAGGATCGGTGAGGCCAAGCCCGCTGCCCAAATCTTCCAGCATCGGACGTAATCCATCAAGGATGCCGATCATCTTGGGCCGGGCCGCCACGATCTTGTCCATGCCCTGCCATTTGCCAACCAGGCAATAGCTGCGGTCACCCGTCTTGATGATGGCACCCTCGCTCATGCCGTCAAGCAAGGGCATCTTGGCGTGGTAATCCAGAAAGGCCTTTTCCTGACCTGGCTTCACGCGAAACCGGACGACGTTATATGCGGTCATGATCTTGTCCTCCCAATAATTGCGGTATGGGCAAGACTATCACCAGCAGCAGGCAGCGGCAACACACCTGCAAAAGCGCTTGGATTCGGGGGGGCCTTCCGCTAGGGAACCGCAAATCCGGATTTCCCGCACATGCCCAAGAGAACCGACCTCAAGTCCATCCTCATCATCGGGGCTGGGCCGATTATCATCGGCCAGGCCTGCGAATTCGACTATTCCGGCACGCAAGCCGTGAAAGCCCTGAAGGAAGAGGGCTACCGCGTCATCCTCGTCAATTCCAATCCGGCCACCATCATGACGGACCCGGATTTGGCGGACGCCACCTACATCGAGCCGATCACGCCTGACGTGGTGGCGAAGATCATCGAGAGGGAACGCGCCGAGCGTCCAAATGACAAGCTCGCCATCCTGCCCACCATGGGAGGGCAAACAGCACTCAACACCGCCCTGTCTCTCAACAAGATGGGTGTATTGGAAAAATATGGCGTGGAATTGATCGGTGCCAAGGCAGACGCCATTGACAAGGCCGAGGACCGGGAATTGTTCCGCGATGCCATGGCAAAGATCGGGCTGGAAAGCCCGCGTTCCATGCTGGCCAACGCATCCAGCGCCAAGGAGGCGGACCGCGATCATTACGCCGCCGAATCGGCTCGCCTGCGTAACGACCCCGCAGCTCTTGCCGGCTTCGAAAAGAAATGGGCCGCCGGCGAACCGGACCGCCAGAAGAAATACCGCGATCGGGCATTGGTGGAAGCCTTTGAGGCCATGCTGGCCATCGGTCTCCCCTGCATCATCCGCCCGTCCTTTACGCTGGGCGGCACAGGCGGCGGCATTGCCTATAACCGCGACGAGTTCCTCGACATCGTGGAGAAAGGGCTTGATGCCTCGCCCACCTCGGAAGTGCTGATTGAGGAGTCGGTGCTGGGCTGGAAGGAATATGAGATGGAGGTTGTGCGTGATCGCGCGGACAACTGCATCATCATCTGCTCCATCGAAAACATTGATCCGATGGGCGTGCATACGGGCGACTCGATCACCGTCGCCCCTGCCCTCACGCTCACCGACAAGGAATACCAGATCATGCGCAACGCCTCGATTGCGGTGCTGCGCGAAATCGGCATCGAGACGGGCGGCTCCAACGTGCAGTTCGCCGTCAATCCATCCGACGGACGTTTGCTCGTCATCGAGATGAACCCCCGCGTCTCGCGCTCATCCGCCCTCGCGTCCAAGGCCACAGGCTTTCCCATTGCCCGGGTCGCGGCAAAACTTGCTGTCGGCTACACGCTCGACGAATTGGCCAACGAGATCACCGGGGGTGCCACGCCAGCAAGTTTCGAACCGACCATCGACTATGTGGTGACGAAAATCCCGCGTTTTGCCTTCGAGAAATTTCCCGGCGCCGAGCCGCTTCTCACCACCGCCATGAAATCCGTTGGTGAAGTCATGGCGATTGGCCGCACCTTCCAGGAAAGTTTCCAGAAGGCCCTGCGCGGACTTGAGAACGGACTTTCCGGCCTTGATGAAATCAGCATTGCGGGCGTGGGCGAAGGCGACGACAAGAACGCCATCCGCGCTGCCCTTGGCCAGCCGACCCCTGACCGGCTTTTGAAAATCGCGCAAGCCTTCCGCCATGGCGCAACCGTCGAACAGATCAATGCCTCATGCCACTACGAGCCCTGGTTCCTGCGCCAGATCCAGGAGCTTGTGAAAACGGAAGAGCTGATCAAAAACAAAGGCCTGCCGCGTGATTCTGAGAATTTACGCAAACTCAAGGCCATGGGCTTTTCGGATCTGCGCCTGGCAAAATTGGTGGGCCTGACGGAAGCGAAAGTTTCCGCGCACCGCCGCAAACTGAAAGTCCGTCCCGTGTTCAAGCGCATCGACACCTGCGCTGCCGAATTCGCCTCGCCCACGGCCTACATGTATTCCACCTATGAAAAGGGTCTTGCACATGACGACGGCAACGAGGCCTTCGTCTCTGACAAGAAAAAGGTAATGATCCTCGGCGGCGGTCCAAACCGCATCGGCCAGGGCATCGAGTTCGATTACTGCTGCTGCCATGCCTGCTTTGCGCTGCATGACGCGGGCTATGAATCGATCATGGTCAACTGCAATCCGGAAACGGTGTCGACCGACTACGACACATCGGACCGCTTGTACTTCGAACCGCTGACAGCGGAAGACACGCTCGAGATCATCCATGCCGAACAGCAGGCAGGCACCCTGCATGGCGTCATCGTGCAATTTGGCGGCCAGACTCCATTGAAACTCGCCAGCGCATTGGAGGAGGCTGGCGTTCCCATCCTCGGCACCACACCGGATGCCATCGACCTTGCGGAGGACCGCGACCGTTTTTCCAGGCTCGTGAAAAAACTCAAACTGCGCCAGCCGGAAAACGGCATTGCCCGCTCCGGCACCGAGGCAAGAAAGATTGCCAAGCGCATTGGCTTCCCCGTGGTGATCCGCCCGTCTTACGTGCTGGGCGGCAGGGCCATGGAAATCGTGCGCGATGATGCACAATTGCAGCGCTATATCACCGAGGCCGTCGTGGTCTCCGGAACATCGCCCGTGCTGATCGACAGCTACCTCAGCAATGCCACGGAGGTCGATGTTGATGTGATTGCCGACGGCAAGGATGTGTTCATCGCCGGCATCATGGAGCACATCGAGGAAGCGGGCATCCATTCGGGTGACTCGGCCTGTTCGCTGCCACCCTATTCGCTGAAGCCGAAGGTCATCGCCGAAATGGAGGCGCAAGCCCGGAAGCTTGCGCTTGCCCTCAAGGTTGTGGGGCTGATGAACGTGCAATTCGCCGTAAAAGGCGATGTCGTCTATATTCTCGAAGTGAACCCGCGGGCTTCACGCACCGTGCCGTTCGTTGCCAAGGTCATCGGTGTCCCTGTCGCCAAGATCGCCGCACGCGTCATGGCCGGTGAAAAAGTGGCGGACTTCAAACTGAAGCCGAAAAAACTCAAGCATGTGGCGGTGAAAGAAGCCGTGTTCCCGTTCAACCGCTTCCCCGGTGTTGACGTTTTGCTGGGGCCGGAAATGCGCTCGACCGGCGAAGTCATGGGCCTCGACAGGACGTTCGACATGGCCTTCGCCAAAAGCCAGTTGGGCGCAGGCATGCGCATTCCGCAGGGCGGCACGGTCTTTGTGTCGGTGAAGGAAAGTGACAAGTCGCTGGTTCTTGCCTCCATCCGCAAACTTGTGGAGTTGGGCTTTGCCATCAAAGCCACCGGCGGCACCCACAGCTTTCTCGAGCAGAAGGGCGTTGCTTCCATCAAGATCAACAAGGTGCTGGAAGGCCGCCCGCATGTGGTGGATGCCATCAAGAACGGCGACATCCAGCTCGTTCTCAACACCACGGAATCCAAGTCGTCTGAATCCGATTCAAAATCCATCCGCCAGACGGCAGTGATGCAGAAAGTACCCTACTACACCACGCTTCCCGGCATCATCTCCGTCACCAAGGCCATCGCGGCGCAAAACGCCGACCAGATCACGGTGCGGCCGTTGCAGGATTATTTCGGGAAGGCTTAAGCGCTGCCGTGTTCAGGATGATGCAAGCATGAGCGAAGAATCATTCATCGAACCAGGAGTTCTCGAAAATCTTGGTTGTAAGACCTTTTTTTATCCAGCGGCAGGAGCCGATTGGGGTGAATTCCTCGATTGCCTCGAAGACAGAGTTGACGAATTTCGCTTCTCAGACATCACCTACAATTTTTCTGGAAAGAAGCCGTCGCCGTTTTCCAACCGCGACCATCATCGGCTGGTCAGTTCGGAGTTATATGGCCAATCCGTGGCTTCGATTGAGACGCGCACTTCAAGATATGGTTCATATAGGCACGTGGAATCTGGCCAACTTACCGAAATTTTCGAGCGTATCAGGGATCAAAAACGCACTGTCGTGATTCGCCGGAGGGGATTTGGTCAGTACGCGCTGAATGAAATTGCGGATGGGGCTCTCGGCATTTTTGTCCATCGTGGAGATAGTCCGGGTGAAGGTGGTTCGAACATCTGGTTTCTATCGCATTGGAAGTGCAAGTACCCACCAGTTGGCAGTTTGTTTGCAACGGTCTGCCGCAAATTGGCAGACCGGTCTTTGGTCATATCCGACGGTTCGAATACGGACTTCAAATTTCTCCGGAAATATCACGAGCCGAGGACGAGGACGACGGGCCTTGAAGCCTACTCACACTTGCGCAAAATCCCGCACTATCTTGGCGGGTTTAAGTGGAATTGCGTCGGCCACATGAAGCAAAAAAATGGCCCAACTCTCGTGTGGAGCTTGGTCCGCGTGTAGTCACCCTCTGGCAGACTGGGATAGCAACGAACCTTTCCTTGTCTGCTTCGGCAGAAATGCTAACAGATTTTCTCGTTTGCTTTGCTGGGACAACTGAAATGATCAGCGCAGAAGAACTTGCCGCCATCCCCGTATTTGCGTTGCTTGAGCCGGCAGTGCGGGCGGAGCTTGCGCGCGCCGGCGCCGACATCCACCTCGAGCCAGGCGAATTCCTGGCACACGAGGGCGAGGCTCCTGCATTTATTGCTGTGCTGTCGGGAAAGCTCGAGGTCGTCAAGCTAATCGATGGCGTTGAACGCATCATTGGTACACGGACTCCGGGCCGATTATTTGGCGAAGTCTCGGTGATTTACGGCACCCCCCAGCAGGCCGGTGTGCGCGCGAGTGAGTCTACAAGGGTGATTCGCCTTGAGGTGAGGCAGTATTATTCAGCGGCGGCGGCGTGCCCGGAATTTGCAAAAGCCGTGGGCGCCTTGGCCAGCGAGCGTATCGGCGGATTGCAGTCCCTTACAGCCGAGGCCCGCCACCGCCAGGCGACGCTTGTTGGAAGCAAGTGGGATCCAGCCACCTTGGAGCTGCGCCGCTTCTTGGCGCGCAATCTTATCGTCTTTGATGCCCTTGAGCCGGATGATGCCCAATTGGCAAAACACTGGAACGGCCCCCTGCCCGTTGTCGATGACTGCCCAGCACTGCAGTTGAGCGACGGCATAAATCTTAAGCGCCCGCGGCCCCGAACGGTAGCGGAGTGCCTTGGCTTACCGACAGTTCCCGAGCATTCGGCCTACGATACCTTGGTGATCGGAGCTGGGCCCGCAGGGCTTGCAGCAGCCGTCTATGGCGCGTCGGAAGGGTTGAAAACCCTGGTCGTCGAAACTGAAGCGCCGGGTGGCCAGGCCGGCACGTCATCACGCATCGAAAACTACCTAGGCTTCCCCAGCGGCGTTTCCGGCGATGAGCTGGCGAGCCGCGCCCTTCGCCAGGCAAGACGCCTCGGCGCGGAAATTCTGGTGGCCCGCAAAGTACTCGGCATTGATCCCGCTGCCAATACAGTTCAACTTGATGACAACGAGCAAGTCAGGGCGCGCACGATTATCATAGCAACGGGTGTCAGCTGGCGCCGGCTTGATGTTGAGGGTTTTGACAATCTCGTCGGCAGGGGCGTCTACTATGGCGCGGCCCGCAGCGAGGCAGACACTACCTTGGGCCAGGACATTCACCTCGTCGGCGCTGGAAATTCTGCCGGACAGGCCGCAATGTTTTTTGCCAACTATGCGCGCTCCGTCACCCTGCTGGTGCGTGGCGCTTCACTGGAAGACGCGATGTCGCAATATCTGGTGGAGCAACTCCGCAGAAAATCAAACATTCATGTCATGCTGCGGACCGAGATCAAGGCTGTGCATGGTTCCACACACCTCACGGGCCTCGATGTTGTCAACCGCGACAGCAAGGCCGTGACGCACCTCGCGAGCGGCGGCCTCTTTGTCTTTATTGGCGCCAACGCGGAAACCGAATGGCTTCCGGCCGCCATCAAGCGCAATGACCGGGGCTATATCCTGACCGGCACGGAATTGATGAAGGCCGGAGGCTGGTCAGGCACGCGCGAACCCATGATGCTGGAAACCAGCGCGCCAGGCATATTTGCCTGCGGCGATGTCAGGCTCAGCCCCGTGAAGCGCGTTGCCTCCGCCGTGGGCGAAGGCAGCATGGCCATCGCATTCGTCCATCAGTATCTGGCATATCAGGCATAGTTTCCGGGGTGCCTGCAAAATTGGGTGCCCGTCACCCCTTGCAAAACCGGCCTAAATGGACCACATTGGGGGATACCCGGCGGGGCGTTGGTGCCCGTGTGCCGGGTGTTTTCTTGTTCAGTTTGCCGCCAACAGCCCCGGATTCATGGGCGGGCGGCAACGTGCCAAATGGATATGACGATGATTGAAAAGGTCCCGATGACTGCCGCTGGCTACAGCGCCATGATCGACGAGGTGAAGCTCCTCAAGTCGGTTGAGCGTCCGCGCATCATTCGCGCCATCGAAGAAGCGCGCGCCCATGGCGATCTTTCGGAAAACGCAGAGTATCACGCCGCAAAAGAACAGCAGGGCTGGAACGAAGCCCGCGTCGCCGAACTCGAGGACAAGATCAGCCGCGCCGACGTGATCGACGTTTCGAAACTTTCGGGCGAGACTGTGAAATTTGGCGCCAAGGTGACACTCATCGACGAGGATACCGAGGTCAAGGTCATGTACCAGATCGTGGGCGACTCGGAAGCCGACGTGAAGCAGGGCCGCATCTCCATTTCTTCTCCCATTGCGCGCGCCATTATCGGCAAGCGTCGGGGCGACAGCGTTGAGGTCGCAACGCCGGGCGGCGGAAAATCCTACGAGATCGACCGCGTCGCCTGGGGTTGAACCACCTTCCGGGGCATGCCCCGGGTGGCCCGGCCACGGGGACTGCTTTCCCAGCATCACGCGGCCTCGCGCATCCGTTTCGCACCCCACAGAATGAGACCGGCCAGCAAGCCCCAGAATGCCGCGCCCACGCCAAAGAGCGAGATGCCGGAAGCGGTCAGAAGAAACGTAACAACGGCGGGTTCAACATCCCTTGCCTCCTTCATCATCACCGCCATGCCCGCCATCAGCGGACCAAAAAGGGCGAGGCCCGCAATGGCGGTGACCAGGTCCTTTGGCAGCGCACCCAACAGCGCCACGAATGTGCCGGCGGCGAGGCCGAAGACCACATAGAGTGGTGCATAGATATAAACCATCTTCCAGCGTTGCGCCGGGTCGGGATGGGCCTCAGGTCCGGCAACAATCGAGGCGGTAATGGCAGCCAGGTTGATGGCATGGCTGCCAAATGGCGCGGCCAAGACTGAACCGATGCCGGTGACCAGGAGGCAGGCCGACACCGGAGGCTGATAGCCATTGGCGCGCAGCACGGCAAAGCCCGGCAGGTTCTGCGAAGCCATGGTGACGAGGTAAAGCGGGATGCCGAGGCTGATCATCGCCTGCATGTTCCACTCCGGCCAATCGAATGTCAGCGGCGTGAGGGCGATCGGTATGCTGGTGCTGAACACTCCGGCGATTGCGGCCAGGAGCAGGCCCAGCGCCACCACAATCGGAATTGCGTACATCGGTACGACGAAGCGCAACGCGAAAAATGCGAGGATGAGCGGCACGACATATCCGGGTGAGGACAGTGCTGCCACCGGCACACCGAGTACATAGCGCAACAGCACGCCGGCCAACATGGCGGCGGCAATAGAGGAGGGCATGCGCTCGATGGCGCGGGCAAGCGGCGTGATGACGGCCGTCAGCACCATCAAGGCGCCCGCCAGAATATAAGCGCCGATGGCCTGCGGAAAAGTGATGCCCATGGCACTCGTGGCAATCAGGACCGCGCCGGGCGTGGACCAGGCCACGATAATGGGCATTCGGAAGCGCAACGCCAGGATCGCCGTGGTGATCGCCATGGCATAGCAAAGTATGGCTGCAACCGAGGCTTGCTGGGCGGGATTGGCACCAACGGCGCGGGCCCCTTCGATGACCACGAGGATGGTCGAGGCAAAGCCGACAATGACAGCGGCCTTGGCTGCGGAGAACAACGACGCCCAGTGGCTATTGATGGCTGGCGCGGCGGCAGTCATGGCAGGGGCACCTCTGGTTCGTCCTTTGCCACATGCAGAATAAGTGACGTCTTCACGTTTTCCACGTTGGGGGTCTTGGACAGGGCGCCCATGACAAAACTCTGGATCGATTGCAGGTCGCGCGCCACGCACTTGAGCACATAGTCTGCCCCGCCCGAAACCGCATGGCACTCACGCACGATGGGCCAGCCCTTCACACGGCGTTCGAAGTCGGCCATTTCGCCCTGGGCCTGGCTCTTGAGGCCCACGAGCGCGAACAGCTTGACCCCGTAATCGAGCTTCTCGGCATCAAGCTGGGCGCGATAGCCCTTGATATAGCCGTCGGCCTGCAGCGCCTGGACCCGGCGCAATGTGGGCGGCGGCGACAGGCCCACCCGGCTTGCCAGTTCCACATTGGTGACCCGGCCATCGCGCTGCAATTCGCGCAGGATCTTCCAGTCAATCGTGTCGAGCTTGGCCA
Source organism: Hyphomicrobiales bacterium (assembly GCA_031431295.1). Classification (GTDB taxonomy): domain Bacteria; phylum Pseudomonadota; class Alphaproteobacteria; order Rhizobiales; family Aestuariivirgaceae; genus Aestuariivirga. The sequence goes on from JANPDD010000213.1 coordinate 11,944, forward strand.
TGCTGGGCCGCTCTATAGCAACAATATTGCGCGGCGAAAGGTCCTCCAAAATAAAAACTACAGCAACCTGCGTTCGATTGAACGCAGATAAGTTGCTGTAGCATATTGAATCTGGAGCAACTTTCGCTTCGCAAGTGATGCCACTTGCTCACCCGTTGCTCTAGAGCAACATGACTTTCGGTGGAACCACCAAAAGTCAGAGAAGTTGCTCGGGAATCAGTATCCTTGTGCGTAATCTGTTCGCCAAGACGATTCCGTCTTGGCGCATTACGCACTAGGCAAGAAAGAAAACCCCGGAACCAGTTGCGGGACTGGCCGGGGTTTTCAGGGTACAGGCAGCGGGTCTGTTTGCAGGGGACCGGGACTGGCCTGTTGGGGAGAGAGCGGAACCGGGGCCAGCCCTTGGGTCTGGCGAGGGGGCGGGGTGATCAGGCCTTTTGGGTTGGCCCCGGTTCACGAGCCAAACCGCTCTCGCGGATTGGCATGTTCGAATTGTTACTCCTCAGAGCAATCTTCCACCGCACATTCATCAACCTCGATTGGACCGAAAACCGGGAAGGCCTGGTTCTTGGCGATAATGGTGATGTGGGCGGGATTTGAAACTTCCGGAGATGGGGCGATTGAGGCGATTGCAGTCGCTGCGGAACCGACAACAGCCAGTACAAAAAGCGCGTAGCGGATCATCTGAATTCTCCCGAGGAGTGGTAAGCGTTGAACTTGAAATCAACATATGACTCTCAACGCGAACCCACGCTGAATGTTCCGTTCATCTGGCGTTAAGGTGCCAAGAACCCAAAATCTGCGTGATTTTGACGAAAATCCCTGCTTTTATGAGGGCTTAGAGGTGAAATTGATGACCCAAGAGCTCCCCTGGAAGTCCGCCGCCAAGCTTGCAAAGGGCTATGCCCGCAAGAAATTCTCGCCCGTCGAGGTGGCCAGGGCCTGCCTTGCGCAGATCGCCAAGCACGAACCCGCCCTCAATGCCATGTCGCTTGTGGACGAGAAAACCACCCTTGCCATGGCCCGGGCCTCGGAAAAGCGCTGGGCCAAGGGAGAGCCATTGTCGGCACTGGACGGTGTTCCGGCCCTGATCAAAGGCCTCGTTCTGGTCAAAGGCTGGCCCACATTGAGGGGCTCCAAAACCGTGGACCGCGACCAGGCGTGGGACACTGACGCGCCCTGCACCGCCCGCCTGCGCGAGGCGGGGGCCGTGTTCATGGGCCTCACCACGACACCGGAATTCGGCTGGAAGGGGGTCACGGACTCGCCCCTCACCGGCATCACCCGCAATCCCTGGAACACGGAGACGACACCCGGCGGCTCGTCCGGCGGGTCCGCTGCGGGGTTGGCGGCAGGCTATGCACCGATTGCGATTGGCACCGATGGCGGCGGCTCCATCCGCATCCCCGCAGGCTTCACCGGCACCTTCGGCTTGAAGCCCTCGTTTGGCCGCGTGCCAGCCTGGCCGCTGTCGCCCTTCGGCACCGTGGCCCATGTGGGACCGATGACGCGAACGGTGAAAGACGCGGCCTTGATGCTCAACTGCATCTCGCGACCCGACAACCGCGACTGGTTTTCGCTGCCCCACGATGATCGTGATTATGCAAAAGTTTTGAGGAAGGGCGTGAAGGGTCTGCGCATCGCCTACTCGCCACGCCTTGGCTTTGTTGATGTGGACCCTGAGATCGCGGCACTGGTGAAATCCGCCGTCAAGACTTTGAAACAGCTTGGGGCAAAGGTGACCGAGATCGATCCGGGCTTTGCCGATCCGGCGGCGTGTTTCAAAACCCTGTGGTGGTCGGGTGCGCGCAACGCGCTGGGTGGCTTGCCGCCAGAGAAAAAGGCGCTCCTCGATCCGGCATTGGCCGAAGTGGTGGAGCAGGCCGCGTCAATTTCGGTTCAGGATATCTTTGATGCCAATCGCGCCCGTGGTGCGTTTGGCACGGAGATGCGCCTGTTCATGGAAAAATATGATGTGCTGCTGACCCCGACGCTTCCCATTCCCGCCTTCGCCGCGGGCCAGTTGCAACCGGACAATTCCGACGCACAAGGCAAATGGGTGAACTGGACGCCGTTTACCTATCCCTTCAACCTCACGCAGCAGCCAGCGGCGAGTGTGCCCTGCGGATTTACCAAGGCAGGCTTGCCAGCGGGCTTGCATGTTGTGGGCCGCATGTTTGATGACCGGACGGTGCTGCGGGTCTGCGCGGCCTATGAAGCGGCAACAGCGTTTCACAAGGCGCGGGCGATGGTGGGATAGTGAATTGGTCTGAGTTCCGATCTTCATACTGAGTGGACGTTGAAACATCCGCAACAGGAGTAACTGATGGTACACTGCCCCATTTGCAAAACCACAGCTCAAAGTGGCCGAAATAGCTCGGGGGACTTCAAGCAATTTGACTGCCCAAAATGTGGTCGATTTCAAATTACCGGAACCGCGTTTGCAATGCTGTCCTCACGATTGGTTTTGGACGAACCGAAAGCTGTTGCACGCATGAGTCACGCAATTCGAATGCTATCAGATACGGATACAAAAGGGGATTGGACGGAGATCACCTCACTGAACGTTGATGAACTAGCCAAAAAGCCGTTGCCCTCAATAGGCAAACAACAGATAAATTTATTGAGGTGGCTCACTAAGAGTCTGGGCGACGACCAGCTAGGAGCAGTTGAGCTACCAACTGAAAAGATTCTGGCAAGTATTGTCGGCACTATAGACGGTGACCGAGCCAATAAGTTGGTTTCACTTGTGGAAACTGAGGGGCTAGTTGTGAGAGGTGTGGGCAATAGAGTAACGGTAACAGCGAAGGGTTGGGGCACAGTCGAGTCGACCGCACCAGATACTTCTGCATTCCCAAATGAGGTCACAAAGACTAAGCAACTAGAAAATCCGAAAGTAATAAGGGCACACTGCAACAAGTGCAGAGGCGACCGGAGCGCTTTCGTCCGCGCCACACACACTGTAGATGGCAACGATGGTGAAGTTTCGTGGAGTGATACATTTGACATTTTGGAATGCTGTGGCTGCCAAAGCGTTAGTATTCGACATGAATTCTGGTTTTCCGAATGGGATCAAATTGTAGAAGATACACTGGGAAACATCACCATGAAATATGATGTTCGGACAAAATATTGGCCGCCGCCAATACGCCGTACCAAACCTGATTGGTCACCCGAAATATCCGACGCGGTACTTCGAACGCTATTCGATGAGTTGTATGTTGCGCTAGATTCTGATCTATTGGTTTTATCAACAATCGGAGCCCGAACGTTATTTGACCGTGCAAGCTTTTTGCAGGTAGGCGATCCGCACGGTGGATTTGCTGGAAAGTTTGATGCGATGGTGTCTGCTGGACACATAAGCAATGCTGAGAAAGGAATACTTAGTGCGATGACTGACGCGGGCAATGCTTCTGTTCACAGAGGTTATTCGCCAACATTTCCACAGTTGACAGCTATCGTAGATATTCTAGAAAACTATATTCAACGTTCATTCATATTGACTGGTGCTGCTCAGGCACTCAAGAAATCAACGCCGCAACGTGCGCCCAAGAAGCACTGAATCTCACCGTGCTGCAGATCAGTCTTCTCACATCCTATATCAGATGTAGTTCTAGGCGAAAAATCAAGCTGACCACAACTTTAGCCCCATTCCGCACCCGTCCTGCCGCATTTTGGCGGTGGACTCATATTGCGGCGATGCTAAGAACTGTTTTGGCGGACGGGCATGGTTCCCGCGCCTCGCAAGAGCAATGGAGCGGCAGATGATGAAGCGGATTTTCTTTTCAGTTTTGGCTTTCGGTGTTTCGGGTGGAGCGGCCCTTGCCCATCCCGGCGATCACGCATTTTCAGCCATCGGCAGCCTGGCCCATTTGCTCACCGAACCTGATCATCTCGCCATGTTGGGCTTTGCAGCACTTCTTGCCTTTGGCGTGTGGCGCTGGCGCAGAGCTTAAGCCCGTTGCCTTGGCGTGGGGAATGATGCTTTCCTTAGCCCATGAAGCTTCTCACCTGTCCGCGCCCGGGCGTTGTTGAACTCACCGAAACCGCCGCACCTGTGGCGGGTCCGGGTGAACTTCTTGTTCGCATGTCGGCCTGTGGCGTGTGCGGCACGGACCTGATGAAGGTCTATGATGCCAAAACGCCAAAGCCTGTGCAACTCGGCCATGAGATTGTCGGTCGCGTGTCTGAGGTGGGCGCTGGTGTTGCAGGCTTTGCCATTGGCCAGCGCGTGGCCGTGGCCCATCATGCACCGGACTTAACCTCGCACTACGCCCGCCGTGGCAGCGCCACGCAGGACCCGCAGTTCAAATCCAGCAATGTCTCCCCTGGCGGATTCGCTGAAATCATTCGCGTGCCTGCCGATCTAGTGCCGCACACGGTGGTGCCTGTGCCCGACCACATCTCAGACCTGCGGGCCGCCTTCATGGAACCGCTGGCCTGCTGTCTCAGGGCGTTGGACCGGGTGAAGATTGAGGCCGGCGATACGGTGCTGATCGTCGG
>JANPDD010000214.1:0-1833 GCA_031431295.1 Hyphomicrobiales bacterium
TTCACCGCCGTCGATTGTCCGATCTCAGGCCGCTACGCCCCGGAGTTGCAGAGGTTGCGTGACGCGCATGCCTCGCATGGCGTGCGTTTCTGGCTCGTCTACCCGAATGCCGGCGAGGCCCCGGCGGCCGCACGCGCGCACGCCGACGCCTTTGGCTACGCACTGCCAGTCGTCCTTGACCCACAAGGGGCACTCGTCGATGCCGCGAGGGTCTCGGTCACTCCGGAAGCGGCAGTGTTCGATGCCGCCGGTCGGCTGATGTACCACGGCCGTATCGACGACCGCTACCTGGACTTCGGCCTCGACCGGCCCGTGCCGACGAGACGCGACCTGGCCGAGGCGCTTGGCTCCGTGATCGCTGGCCGTCGTGTGCAGGTGTCTGAAACCCGCGCGGTGGGGTGCGCCATCGTTCGGGACCAGCCATGACCCGCGCAGCAGTGCTTCGGCCGAGGCGGCGCCTATGCCGTGCGGCACTGGTGGCGTCACTCCTGCTGCCGGGGACCGTCCTCGCTCAGACCACGCCGACCGGGGCTGCGCCCTCGTCCCTGCTGTCGCGCTCGCCGTCCGCGGACGCCCCGCTCACGTTCAACCAGCACATCGCCCCGATCATGCACTCGCGCTGCAGCGCGTGCCACCGCCCAGGCGGCGCCGGACCTTTCAACCTGTTGACCTTCGCCGACGTAAGGCGCCGCGCCGCGCAGATCGCCGCCGTTACTGCGAGCGGCTTCATGCCTCCGTGGAAGGCGGACGCACACGCGGGGGGATTTGTGGCCCAGCCACGCCTGTCGGCCGACGACGTTGCCTTGATCGCCACGTGGGCCAAGGCTCCGATAGAAGGCCCAGGCGCTCCTCCGGTTCCCCCACGCTGGCCGACGGGGTGGTACCTCGGCACGCCCGACCTGGTCGTGACCCTGCCGGCCAACTACACCCTGCCGGCAGAGCCGAGCGACGTGTTCCGGATCTTCGCCGTGCCGTTGAACGTGAACCGCCGCAGGTACGTGACGGGCATCGAGTTCGACCCCGGCAACGCGCGCGTCGTGCATCACGCGAACATCCGGATCGACACGACTGACGGCTCGCGCCGCATGGACGAGGCCGACCGCCAGCCGGGGTACGACGGTCTCCTGGCGCGCAGTGCGGAGTATCCCGAGGGCCACTTTCTCGGCTGGACGCCGGGGCAGATTGCGCCGCTCGTCGCGCCCGATCTCGCCTGGCCGCTCGACCCCGGCACCGACCTGGTGGTGCAGCTCCACATGCAGACGAGCGGCAAGCCCGAAGCGGTGCGGCCGCGAGTCGCGTTCTACTTCAGTGACACCCCGCCCTCGCGCACGCCCTCGATCCTGAGGCTCGGCTCCCAGGGGATCGACATCCCGCCGGGCGAGGAGCGCTACGTGATCGCGGACCGCTACACCCTGCCCGTGGATGCCACGCTGCTGGCGGTGCAGCCCCACGCGCACTACCGCGCGACCCTCGTGCGTGGCACGGCGACGTTCCCCGACGGCCGCACGCAGCCGCTCATCACCATCAAGGACTGGGACTTCCGCTGGCAGCACGTCTATCGCTACGTCGAGCCCATCCGCTTGCCGAAGGGAACGGTCGTCGCGATGCAGTACACCTTCGACAACGCCCCCACCAATCCCCGTAATCCCCAGGTGCCGCCCCAACGTGTGCGCTGGGGACAGCGGTCGTTCGACGAAATGGGCGACCTGTGGTTCCAGCTCGTGGCCGACAGCGACGCCGACCGCGAGCGTCTGCGCGGTCGGCGACCTGTGGTTCCAGCTCGTGGCCGACAGCGACGCCGACCGCGAGCGTCTGCACTTCACCGCGCAGACG
>JANPDD010000215.1:0-13626 GCA_031431295.1 Hyphomicrobiales bacterium
CTAAGCTATCCCAATGGCTGATGAATGTGTTGGACACTTGGTGATAAGTGGCAGCCCGAACCGCGCGGGCGTTGTTGCGGATTTGGATGGCGACATAGATGAGCGAGGCAATGACACCGATGCCGCCGAGGATTTGTGCCGTTTCCTGCAGGGTCATGGTTTCTTTCTTTTTGCTTTTACCTTAATGACAGGAGGTGGCGGCGGGGCAAGTGCTGCTTGGCGTTTGGAAACCTCGTCGACATAACTTCGAAACTCCACGCTTGAGCGGTTCTTAATTCCGTCCCACGCAAAACGAGGTCCTGGATAGGCAAAAAGTGCATCCATATCATAAGCAATGGCTTGCCAGTCGGTTTCCTTCAGCACGCCAACTTTGTATTGGAACCAAGCATTTTCAAACCTGCGCATGTTCGCCATCGCGCTTAAGTAGTAGCGCGACTGTTCAACGTGATCTGTAAGGCTGGCAAAGTCACGGCCCCCGCGCAGCATTACAGACAAGGTTTCGGAATCGCGCGCTAAGCTATCCCAATGGCTGATGAATGTGTTGGACACTTGGTGATAAGTGGCAGCCCGAGTTGCGCGGGCGTTGTTGCGGATTTGGATGGCGACATAGATGAGCGAGGCGATAACGCCGATGCCACCGAGGATCTGGGCTGTTTCTTGCAGGGTCATGGCTATGACCGCGACTGCATTTCGATTTCCTTCTTGGCAGCCTGCACAAGAAATCCAGATCGTGTGAGGCCATGCTTGGCCGCATAACTGTCAATGCGTTTCAACATCTGGTCGGGAATTGTGACATTGATGCGCACGGCTGGTGCAGAAACATCCGGAGCCTTGATCACCAAAACAGCAACAGCATCCTGAAAATCCTGAACCTGTGCAATCACATCGAATGCCGATGGCGTTGGAATGTCATCACCATCTTCCATCATGCCTTCGATGTGAAGGGCCAAGGCCTCTTCAGCATTGGCGCGCAATTCCTCAAGTGTCTCTGACACTGTGACAGCCCCTGGAAAATCAGGAAAGCTGGCACCGAATCCTGTTGTCGGTTCTTTGTGAATGAGGGCGATGTATTCGGACATTTGAGCTAACTGATTTTCAACTTGGCCTGTTTCTCGATGGATCTTAATGTTCCCAAAGGCGTGTCGTGCTTCGGGTGTGGTACAGTTACGCGACCTGCTTTGGTGGCGTGTTTGAATTGCAAATGGCTGCCTTTTTGGGCAATCAGAAACCAAACGTCGGCTTCAAGAGCTTTGACAATCAGCCGACTGTTCATCGATGTGTATTTATACACACTAGAAACAGTTGTCAAATTTGACTGCACCTAAAATTGGGAAAGTGCCGGTTTCTGTTGCCAGGTACCGGCGGACCCCGCCTAAAGCGGCTAAGCCTCAGGACTTGATTTCCAGTTTAGGCGCTGCATTAAGCAGCGATTGCAACCGGAGCATAGTTGTCATTGGCAACTATAAAATAGCCCGATAACGTCGGTACCATCACGGGTAAAAAACCAACCTTTACGCCCTTGTCGATCCTATTTCGCCCCCGCAGGTCATCCCTGTGGGAGGGATGGTGGAGGCGCCGGGTACTGCCCCCGGGTCCAATGGGTTTATTACGTGAGCCGTTTATCACCATAGTCCGCCTTGCGGGGACGGATGGAATATAGGCCGGGTCTGTGGCATTGCAAGGGCGGTCAAGCCGTATTGCCTTGCCATACCACCTTAAATTGTAATGTGCTGATTGGTGCTTTTTTCCGCCACGGAGTCAAGCTATGACGGTGATTGCAACGTGAGCAGTTGTGCAATCAATGGGGGAACAATAATGGCTGACTACGCTGCAGATATCCGGAAATACTCTTCAAGCGTCAATGCGTCTGCGGTGCAGGCGATTGTGAAATTCTGCGGCATTGCCCTGAGGGGCAAGGACTCCCAGTGGGTTTCGGTCACCGATCCCACAGAGGTGAAGCGGGTCGTCACCGGGTTTTGTGCCAAAAAGCTTGGGCTTGATGCCAAGACCGCCCAAGCCGCTGTCTTGGCTATCGGCGAAAGAATGAAGGCTGACCACACCAAGCAGAGGGTAACGGTCTATTATCTGGTGGCCGAACACACCGGCACGCTCAAGAAACTGGTCTGAAAACCGGCCTGAAAACTGGACTGAGCCAACACGGGCTGCACATCTGCAAGCGGCGGCCATATGCGGCCATATCAGGTGCCGCCGTTTCTGTTTGGCGGAATCACCGGGCAGGGTAAAGACGGCACATGCGGCAATATCTCGACCTCATGGCCCATGTCCGGCGTCACGGCACCCCGAAACAGGACCGGACGGGCACCGGCACGCTTTCGGTTTTCGGCCACCAGGCGCGTTATGACTTGGCTGCGGGTTTCCCGCTGGTCACCACCAAGAAGCTGCACCTGCGCTCCATCATTTTCGAGCTGCTGTGGTTCATCCGGGGCGAGACGAACATCAAATACCTGCACGACAACAAGGTGACGATCTGGGACGAATGGGCTGACGGCAACGGCGACCTGGGGCCGGTCTATGGTGCCCAGTGGCGCTCCTGGCCGACACGTGATGGCAAGTCGATCGACCAACTCGCCGAGGTCATCAGGCGCATCACGTCATCGCCCGATTCACGGCGCCTCATGGTCACGGCCTGGAACCCGGCGGATGTTGATGCCATGGCATTGCCACCGTGCCATTGCCTGTTCCAGTTCTATGTGGCGGACGGCAAACTGTCCTGCCAGCTTTACCAGCGCTCGGCCGACATTTTTCTCGGGGTGCCGTTCAACATCGCCTCCTATGCGCTGCTCACCCACATGATTGCCCATGTCTGCAAACTGGACGTGGGTGAATTGGTGCACACGCTGGGTGACGCGCACCTCTATCTCAATCATCTTGAGCAGGCCGACCTGCAGTTGTCGCGGGCGCCAAGACCATTGCCGCGACTTTCCATCGCCCGCAGCGTGGCGGCAATCGATGATTTCCGCTTCGAGGATTTCTTGATCGACGGCTATGATCCCCACCCCGCGATTGCGGCTACGGTGGCCGTGTGACAGTGAAGCTGATCGGCGAAGACTTCCTGCGGGCGCGGCATGACTGGCTTTATTCCGCGCGCAACGACCAGCCGCTGTGGCTTGTCCTTGTGCTGGCGCTGGTGCTGCTGATCCTGACGTTCCTGTTGCAGGGCGTTTCGGGCATTGTTATCGCGCCCTTGATGGAAGGAGGCCTCTCGAGCCAGCGCGCCCTTGTCAAAGGCACGATACTTGGCATTTTTCCAGCGGGCGTTGTCATTGCAGTATGCTGCTATCAGCTGGCAAAGTTGAAAGGCGGGAACCCTGTTTCGTCATGTGCGCTGCGGCTGCCCGGTCTTGGCGTTGGCGGCTGGCTCGCGGCCACGCTGGGTTTCCTGGTCACTATGTATATCGTCATCATTGTCATTGTGGTCGCAACAGGTGTCGATCTGGCGCAATACACACCGGGTGCAAATGGCGAGTCGCCGGAAACAGGGTCTGCGGGCATGGTCAAGGAAGCCATGTTCGATCTTGCCAATGAACCCTTGCTGTTCTGGGTTGCCATTCCGTCTGTGGCAATCGGTGCGCCGCTGGGCGAAGAGTTTCTGTTCCGCGGGCCACTGTTTGCCACCCTTGCGCAGACCCGCCTTGGCCGCGCCGGAACGGTTGTTGGCACAAGTGCGGCCTGGGCTGCAATGCACGTGAGCGAACCCGTGTTTGCAATCGCACTCATCTTTGTCATGGGGCTGGCGCTGGCGGTGTTGTTGCTGCGTTTTGGCAGCTTGTGGGTCACCATCATTTGCCACGGCGCATGGAACCTGCTTTTTGCACTGGCGACACTCGGCATCGCGGGGCAGGGATGACAGTGATTGCGCTGGTCGTTGCCGTGTCACGCAATGGTGTGATCGGGCGCAACGGCGGATTGCCGTGGCACCTTTCATCCGACCTCAAGCGCTTCAAGGCCATCACCATGGGAAAACCCGTGGTCATGGGCCGCAAAACCTGGGAGAGCCTGCCGCGAAAGCCACTGCCAGGCCGGCGCAATATTGTGATCACGCGATCAGCCGGATATGTGGCGGAAGGTGCGGATATCGTGGCGACAGCGGAGGCGGCATTGCGGCTTGTGGCGGGCGCGGAGGAAATCTGCATTCTCGGCGGCGGCGAAATCTACAGGCTGTTCCTGCCGCTCGCGGGGCGCGTCTACCTGACCGAGGTGCAGCTTGAAGTGACGGGGGACACATATTTTCCGTCCCTGCCGGCGACGGAATGGCGAGAGGTTTCCAGCGAGGTTGTTGATGCTGAAACCCCAGACGCGGCGGGATACGTATTCCGCGTTCTCGAGCGCATCTGAAACTTACCGCTTCGTAAGGTGATGGCCAAAGGGCATTCATGGACAATTCCGGCCCCCGTGCTTATATGCGGCAACAGTGATGACAAGATGAGGCTTGCAGATGCCGTGGAACAAGGATGATGGTGAGGGGCAGGGCCCTTGGGAACAAGGCTCCGGACAAGGTTCGGGTCCTGGTTCCGGGCAGGGCCCGTGGGGCGGGGGCAACCGGCGGAACACGCCGCGTGGTCCTGGCAACCGCGGCGGTGGCCCCGGCAACCTGCCGCCGGAACTTGATGAACTGATTCAGCGGAGCAAGGACAAGTTGAAAAACGCGCTTCCCGGTGGTGGAGGGCGCTTCTCCTGGCTTATTCCCGTGGCTCTGTTTGCGGCATTTGTGGTCTACAACTCGGTTTACCAGGTTCAGCCTGACGAGCGCGGAGTGGTCTTGCGGCTTGGCGAGTTCAACCGCGTGGTGGACCCTGGCTTGCAGTTTGCCATTTGGCCCATTGAGCGCATTGAAAAGCCGCGCGTTGGCTCGGTGCGCCAGATCAACATCGGCGTGGACCAGAATGAAGGCCAGATGCTGACCTCGGACAAGAACATCATCACAGTGCCGTTCACCTTGCAGTGGCGCATTTCCGCACCGAAGGATTTTCTCTTCAATGTCGCCGACCAGGAACGCACCATCAGTGCTCTGGCGCAAAGCGCCATGCGCGAGGTGGCATCGCAGAAGAACGCACAGTTGATCCTCACCACCGGCAAGGATGCGGTGGCCCAGCAGGTGCTGCAAATCACGCAGGGGTTGCTCGACAAGTATAACGCCGGAGTCATTGTGACGGCGGTGAATTTGGGTGATGTGCAACCACCGGCGGAAGTGGCTGATGCCTTTGCCGACGTGGTGCGGGCCGACCAGAACAACAAGCAGTTGGAAAACGAAGCCAAGCTCTATCGCAACCAGAAGACCCAGGAAGCCCTGGGGCAAGTGGCAAAGCTGAATGAGGATGCAGAAGGTTACAAGACCCGTGTGATCGCGGAAGCGCAAGGTGAGGCGGCGCGTTTCCTGTCGGTCTATGAGCAATACAAGAATGCCAAGGACGTGACGCGCCAGCGGCTGTTCCTCGAAACCATGGAAGGGGTGTTGTCGCAATCCAACAAGGTGATTATTGAAAGCAGCCCGAACGGTCAGGGCGTGGTGCCTTATCTGCCGCTGCCGCAAATCCAGAAGCCGGCAGGCCAGTAGGGCGAGGACATGAACATGACACTCTTTCGCAATTTTCTTGGCTTCATCGTTGCTGCGGCCCTCTTCGTCGCCTATCTCAGCTATTTCGTGGTGGATGAGCGCGAAAAGGCCATTGTGCAGCGCCTCGGTGAAATCAGCCGTATCGTTGAAAAGCCCGGCCTCTATTTCAAGATCCCCTTCGCTGAAACCGTCACACGCATCGAAGACCGTATCATCCTCTGGGAGAACAACGACCGCCGCGTACAGGACAAGGACAGCCAGGTTTACATCGTCGATGCCATCACCTTGGCGCGCATCGACAACGCCCAGCTCTTCCGCGAAACCCTGGGGGCCAATCTTGAGCAGGCCGAAATCCGCGTTGGGGCCTTGATGGATGCTGCGTTGCGCCAAACCTATGGTCGCCGCTCGTTCGACCAGGTTCTCTCGGCGGACCGCACCAACATGATGGCAGAAATCCGCGACGTGCTGTTCAAGGAAGCCAAGAACCTCGGCATCCAGATTGTTGACGTGCGCATCCGCCGCACCGATTTGGATGGTGCCGTGCTGACATCAACTCACGAGCGCATGCGCTCTGAACGCAATGCGATCGCCGCCGACATCCGTTCGCGCGGCGAAGCCTCCAAAACCCGCATTTATGCCGAAACCGACCGCATGTTCATTACGGAAACCGCGGAGGCACGCCGCAAGGCCGAAGTGCTGCGCGGTGAAGGAGATGGTGAACGCAACCGCATTTTCGCCGAAGCATTCCAGCAGGATCCGGAGTTCTTCTCGTTCTATCGCTCCATGCAGGCCTATTCAAAAGCCCTGGCCAACAAGGAAACAACGCTGGTGCTGAACCCCGAGTCCGACTTTTTCAGATACTTCGGCACCCAAGGCAAGGACAAGGAACAAGTGCCAACGGACAAGCCCTGAGTTCAGCACGATGCCAGACACTGGTCCGTTCGTCTGACCGGCATGTTGCATGACCCGTTCATGGCGATTGGCCTTGTTCTGGTGCTGGAAGGACTTGTCTATGCCTTTCTTCCCGGGCAGTTGCGGGGCGTGGCGGGTGTCATCCGGGAGTTGACAGACGAGCAGTTGCGCATTTTCGGCCTGGCGGCCCTTGGCGCTGGCGTGTTCGTGATTTGGCTGGTGCGTGCATTCCTGCAAAGTTCAGTTTGAGCTGAGTTGGCATGTGTCTGCGGACCCGACCCAGTTTTGCCTCAAACCGGGTCGAAATGCGGCAGTCCATGTGGGAGACTAGTTGATGATACGGAATGGTTTTGCGACACGCGCACTTGGAATTTCTGCATTGTCCTCGCTGCTGCTTGTGGCAGCACCGCAGGGCAGTGTCATGGTGCCGCCACAGGCCCAGGCCCAAGTACAGGCTCAAGTACAGGCTCAAGTACAGGCCCAAGTACAGGCCCAGGTGCTGCCCAACGTTGCGGACCTTGCAGACCAGCTCCTGCCTGCAGTGGTCGAAATCTCCGTTCAGTCAAAGGTTGCCGGCAGTGCCGCACCGGAAATGCCGCAACTGCCGGAGGATTCGCCCTTCAAGGATTTCTTCGATGATTTCTTCAAGAAACGCCAGGGCGAAGGCGGGGGGGACCGGACCGTCCAGTCCATGGGGTCGGGCTTCATCGTTGACGCCACCGGTGTCATCGTCACCAACAACCATGTGGTCGAGGGGGCCGAGGCCATCGAGGTCAAGCTGCACGACGGCACCATCCTCAAGGCCGAGCTGAAAGGCCGTGATCCCAAGACCGACCTTGCGGTTCTGACCGTCAAATCCGACAAGGCGCTGCCCACTGTTTCCTTCGGCGACAGCGACAGTCTGCGCATTGGCGAATGGGTGCTTGCCATCGGCAACCCGTTCGGTCTTGGCGGTTCGGTATCACTGGGCATTGTTTCGGCGCGCAACCGCGACATCAATGCCGGACCCTATGATGATTTCATCCAGACGGATGCTGCCATCAACAAGGGCAATTCCGGGGGTCCGCTGTTCAATCTCAAGGGCCAGGTGGTGGGCATCAACACGGCCATCTTCTCGCCCACCGGCGGTTCTGTCGGCATCGGCTTTTCAGTTCCCGCCAACACGGCAAGCGGCATCATCGCGCAACTGGCAAAATACGGTGAGACAAGGCGTGGCTGGCTTGGCGTCAAAGTCCAAACCGTGACGGTTGACATCGCCGAAAGCATGGGGCTGACGAAGCCGCGTGGTGCGCTTGTCGCCGACGTGACGGACGGCTCTCCCGGCAAGGCGGCGGGCATTGAGGCCGGTGACGTCATCACCGAATTCAACGGCCGGCCCATCACTGAAATGAAGCAATTGCCACGCGCCGTTGCCGAAACGGAAATCGGCAAGGAAGTGACTGTGAAGGCCTTGCGCAAGGGCAAGGAAGTGGAGTTCAAAGTCACCATTGGGCGGCTTGAGGACGGCGAGAAGTTGGTGGAGGCGCAGGATGCCAAATCCGACCCCGCCGCGCCCGCCACAATCTCCATCATCGGCCTGACCGTGAGCGTGATCACCGATGATCTGCGGACAAAGTTCAAGACTGATGCAAAGATCAAGGGTGTGATCGTGACCGAGGTTGCGGCCGATGGCCCGGCAGCCGAAAAGGGTGTTGAGGCGGGCGACGTCATTCTCGAAGCCGGTGGAAAGACTGTCGAAGCCACAGCTGACGTCTCTGCTGCCGCCGATGCCGCGCAAAAGGCGGGCAAATCATCCGTGCTGCTGCTGATCTCCAAGCGCGGGCAGGCGGGGGAAACCCGCTTCATCGCCCTCAAGATCAAGAAATAGATTGAGCCGGCCCTGCGCGCTGCGGGTACAAGCGGCACAATGTAGCTGTTGAAGTGGTGTCGAGGCCTGTCCTAACCTTGTGGAATGAGGCTTTCATTCCACACTCTTGATGTTTTCACGGGCCACAGGTTTGGTGGCAACCCATTGGCCGTAGTCTTGGAGGCAGATGGCCTGTCGGCGGAGCACATGCAGCGCATCGCCCGCGAGTTCAATCTGTCGGAGACGACGTTTGTGATGACGCCCGATGACCCCGCCAACACGGCGAAGGTCAGGATCTTCTTTCCGCGCGGTGAAATGCCTTTTGCCGGGCATCCGGTGCTGGGAACAGCAGCACTGCTGGCCGAACTGAAACAGAAAGCCGGCTGCAGTTTCGAAACAACAATCAAACTGGAATTGCCCGCAGGCCTGACACCCGTCAGGATGTCGCGCATTGCGGACCGGTTGTTTGGCGTGCTTACAGCACCCGGCATTCCTGTCATTGCCGATGATGTTCCACCCAATCTTCCGGACATTGCAAGGGCGTTGAACCTTGCACCCGACGAAATTGGGTTTGACGCTCACCACGCCGTCATCACCCGGGGCGGCATCGGGTATTTGTGTGTTCCGCTGAAAACGCGCGACGCCCTGGCGCGGAGCCGCGTGCTTGAGCCCCATTGGTCAGCGCTCATTGGCCGATACACGAAGCTCGATTCAGCCTATCTCTATGTGCGGGGCGGGGATGCGGCAGGCACCAGTTTCAGGGCGCGCATGTTTGCGCCAACGGCCGGTATTCCCGAGGACCCCGCGACGGGTTCGGCAACTGTGCAGTTGGCGGCACAGTTGTTGCGGGCCGAAAGCCTGGGCGATGGCACGCACCGCTGGCAACTGGAGCAGGGTTATGAGATGGGACGCCCGTCCGATCTTTCCTTGGAGGCGGACGTTTCCTCTTCTATGCTCACCGCCGTGCGCGTCGGGGGAAGCGCAGTTCGAATGATGAGCGGAGAACTGGAAACATGAGTGGACATCAATTTCTCGTGGCCCTGCACCTCTTGGCCATTGCCGCGGGCTTCGGGATGGCACTTGCCAATCTGGTGAACATGCGGGTGAGCAAGACCCAGACCGGCGACATTGCCAAGGGCCTGGCCCTGCACCGCATGTCGGTCAACACCTACTTGTTGGCTGCGTTGGTCACCATTCTGGTGACAGGCGCCTTGCTGCTCTGGCAATTGGGCGCTTCGCCCGGCCCGTGGTTTCAGGTCAAGATGCTGGCAGTTCTGGTCTGGCTTGTCGGTGTCGCAGGCGTGCAGCTGACAATAAGGCAGATGATGAAAACGGGCGACATGGCCCTGATGGCGCGTGTCAGCCTCTTCGCCCATATTGGGGTTGTCAGCGTGGTGGTGGCCCTGGTTTGTGCCGTGATGGCGTTCAAGGTCTGAAAAAGCGCCTCGGTTGGCTATTCCAGACCGAGCAAAACCTTGGCCTCTGCCGTCATGGCGAGGCCTTCATCCTCGTTTCCGGCCCCGCAAAGCTGTACGGCTTGGCTGCGCATGTCCTCGGCCTCTGAGCGCTTGTCGGCGTCAAGCTCCTGGGATTGAAGCGCCTGGTCAATCTTGGCAATGTCGTCCTGGCAGGGGCCGGCCCAGGCAGCGCCAGCCAATGTCGAGAGCAAAGCGACCGCAGCAAAAGAAATCCGAATCATGTTTTTTGTTCCGTCCTGAATAAGAGGTGATTGCCATGGCGCGGGACTGTGACGAAACTTAGTCAGTCGCCAAAACGAGGTAAATGCTGTCTTTACAGTGTTCACACTGTCTGGTCCCGGGTGCTTTCACAGTCGCGCTTTTCAGGCCCCCCAAATCCCCCAGGCCCCCCAAGTCCCCCAGGTGCCGCAGGTGCTGGAGATTGCAGCGCTCCGTCCATGGCCTGCTGGCAGGCGACCGTGTTTCCTGCGCTCTTGGCGGTGCGGCCCACATTCAAGAGGCTTTCAAGCTGTTGTTTTTCGGCTGCAGGTGTGGCTGGGTCGGCGAGCGCACCTTCAACCGTTCGTAAGAGATCGTCGCAAGGGTCCGCAAAGGCGGGCAGGGCCGACACAATCAAGAGTGCAACTGACAGCCGAACGGCATTCATGGCGGGCCTCGCACAGGTAGACCCGGAGTCGTAGACTGAAACTTTGGCGGAGGAAAGGCCAGCCCGACAGGCGTGGGGCAGGCTACTGCCGATACTGCTGAATCCTGGTTGTCCGCAGACCCGCCAGGCCATTGCGGTCAAGGGCGCGCTGCCAACTCAGGTATTCCTCGGTTGTGAGGGTATAGCGGTCGCAGGCTTCTTCGAGAGAGAGAAGGCCCCCGCGCACCGCTGCCACGACCTCAGCCTTGCGCCGGATCACCCAGCGATGGCTGCCGGGCGGCGGCAGATCGGCGATTGTCAGCGGCGACCCATCGGGACCGATGACGTAATTGACGCGGGGACGCAACTGGACGCTCATACGCAAACTCACTCACTCACTCACTCACTCACACCGGGCCTTGCGCAACTGGCGCTCAACTGGCCCAACTGACTGTGACGTTACGTGGAGCGGCTTAATTTTGGCCTAAACGTCCATGAATAAAGTACAAATTTGGGGGGTGGAGTGGCGCGTTTTGAAACAGATTTGGCGGGATAGTTGCGTTTCGGGGCCGTTGGGGCCATGTGAGCGGCCATGAAGCTCCCGTCCCACATCGAGGCCCTTGTTCACGAGGCCATGGCGCTTCCCGGCAACCCTGGGCAGCACCGTGTGGTCTGTGCCATGTCGGGTGGGGTCGATTCATCTGTGGCTGCGGCACTTCTGAAGGCGTCTGGCTATGATGTTGTCGGCATCACCTTGCAACTCTATGACCATGGTGAAGCAATCCGCCAAAAGGGCGCGTGTTGTGCGGGCCAGGATATCCATGATGCGCGCCGGGTGGCGGCGGCGTTCGCCATTCCACACTATGTGCTCGATTTTGAATCGCGTTTCCGTGAAGCGGTGATCGACGCGTTTGTGGATGCCTATGTGCAAGGCGCAACGCCCATTCCCTGCGTGCGCTGCAATCAGACAGTGAAGTTCGCCGATCTGTTGTGGCGCGCGCGCGAGCTTGAAGCCTCAGCGCTGGTGACGGGACACTATATTGAGAGCAGGGCGGGCAGCGACGGTCACCGCCAGCTTGTGACGCCTGCTGACATGGCACGTGACCAAAGTTATTTCCTGTTCGCCACGACCCAGGACCAGGTGGACTTTCTGCGGTTTCCGCTGGGCCGCATCAGCAAGACCGAAACGCGGGCCATTGCCGCTGAACTGGGGCTTGTGGTTGCCGACAAGCCTGACAGCCAGGATATTTGTTTTGTGCCAGACGGCAACTACGCAGGCGTGATCCAGAGGCTTCGCCCTGACGCGGCGGTGGCAGGGGAAATTGTGCATCTGGATGGCAGGGTGCTGGGCCGACACGACGGAATCATTCATTTCACCATCGGCCAGCGCCGCGGACTTCATGTCAACCAGGCTGTGGCGGACGGCGAGCCGCTCTACGTGGTGCGACTGGAGGCTGAGGCGCGCCGGGTGATTGTGGGTCCGCGCGAGGCCTTGAAGCGCGACAGCATCACCCTTGAGCAGGTGAATTGGCTGGGTGATGCGCCGCTGGGTGAGGTGGCGCAGCCGGCCTTTGCAAAAATCAGATCCACCCGGCCCCCGGTTGACGCCACTGTTCAGCGCAGCGCCAAGGGTGCAACCGTGTCCATCGTGGAAGGTGAATATGGCATTTCACCCGGACAGGCTTGCGTGCTTTACGATGGAACCGGGCCTGGTGCACGTGTGCTGGGTGGCGGCTTTATTTCATCAAACTGACACTTTGGAGAACGAAAATGACTGGAGGACCAGAACGGCGGCGGCGTGAAATCACTGAGAAGAGTGTGAATCCGACAATTGTCAGCGTGAACAACTCCGATGTTCACAAGGCTTACCGCCGCTGGGCGCCGTTTTATGACCAGACCTTCGGCAAAATCGTCGATGCCGGTGTGCAGCAGACCGTGGCGCGGGCCAACGCGTTCGCGGGCCGGCTGCTCGAAGTTGGTGTAGGCACGGGCCTCGCACTTCCGCACTACGACGACCACATCTCTGTCACAGGCATTGATCTCTCTCCGGACATGCTGGCGAAGGCGCGGGCGCGGGTCGCCAGGAAAGGCATTTCCAATATCGAGGGCCTGTTGCAAATGGATGCAACCGCCATGGATTTTCCCGATGCAAGTTTTGACATTGCGACGGCCATGTATGTGTTGACGGTGGTGCCGCAGCCGGCGGCTGTTATGCATGAAATGGCCCGCGTGGTGAAGCCGGGCGGCACTGTTCTCGTCGCCAGCCATTTTTCCACACAAGGCTTGACAGGCATGATCGAGCGCGGGCTTGCCAAACAGGCGCCCAAGCTGGGTTGGCGACCGGAATTTCCGGTTGATGCTGTCCTGGTGAGCGAAAAGCTGCGTCTGGTCAGCCTCAAGCCGATCAAGCCGCTCGGTTTTTTCAGCCTGCTGGAGTTCCGGCGCCAAGATTGATCCCGGGATTGATCCCAGGATTGATCCCGGGATTGATGGTGGTTGCCATTGGGAAAGTGCCTTCATATAGTGCCGTGAAAGGCAGAACCCGTGGCCAGGATCCATCTCAACCCGCAACTCGACAAGGACATCAAGAAGGGCATTGCCTGGTCGGTGCATGCCTTCACGACGTTTGGCATTGTTGCCGGGTTTCTGGCGCTTGTGGCGGTGCTGAAAAATGATCCGTTCACGGCGTTTGTGTGGCTGGGTGTGGCGCTGTTCGTGGACGGCGTTGACGGCTCACTGGCACGCAAGGCGAGGGTCAGCGAATACACGCCCAATTTCGATGGTGCCTCCCTCGACCTCGTTATTGACTATTTCACCTATGTGGCGGTGCCAGCCCTCATGGTCTACTGGTTCAACATGGTGCCGCTCGACTTCATTTTCTCGAGCAGCACCTGGAGCCTGATTGCCGCCGTCAGCATCATGGCTGTTTCCTGCTACACCTTCGCCAATGTCGGCATGAAATCGTCAGACTACTATTTTGTCGGTTTCCCGGCGCTGTGGAATGTGGTTGTCCTGTATTTCTACCTGCTCAACACGGGGCCTGTGACCAATTTCATCACGGTCGCGGTTTTGTGTGTGATGACCTTCATTCCGATCAAGTTTGTGCATCCCTTGCGGGTCATGCACTGGCGCTCCATCACCATCCCCATGACCGTGCTGTGGGCGGCGATGACATTGAGTCTCATCATCG
>JANPDD010000216.1:0-2856 GCA_031431295.1 Hyphomicrobiales bacterium
TGAACGAAGACGTGGTGACAAACAGCCCCTTGCTGGCCTTGTGCATGTCGAGGCTTCCAAAGAAATCTCTTATGTCACCGGGACCGACAGTTACATCCTCACCGTAACGCTTCGCCTGCACATAAACACGGTCCAGGCCAAGCGTATCTTGGTCAATCACACCGTCCACGCCGTTGTCGCCGGACTTTCCAATTGCTCTTCCTGCCTGTGCCAACGTGCCGCCATAACCCATTGCCAATAGAAGCTGCACAACAACGCGCTCAAAGAATGCAGGTTTGGATATACGAAGGCGTTCGAGTATGTCATTGCCGAGGGTGGAATTCAGCACGCGATTGGCACCGCGCATAATCTCGTCTGGTGTTTCATCACCGAGTTCCAAACCCACAGTGCCAGTCGTGACAACACTGGCGTCGTCCTTGTCCTGTGCTTTTTCCCGTGCCTCCATGAAGGCAGGAATTTGCTTGAGGTAGTTGATGTCGATCCGTTTCACACCACTCTTAAGCACTTCCTTGCCGTGATCGGTTGCCGTGAAAAAAGCGCGGCGCTCCGACTTCACGAGGCCAGCTTGTTTGAGATAGGTTTTGGCCCAACTTATCCGGTCATAAAAAGTGGTCTTTGTGCCACTCGGAACAAGCTGCTCGCGATCCGTTTCACTCAAGCCAAGTTCTTGCGCCACTGCATTCGAAATATCAGTAATTCGAACTTCACCATGCTGTGCCTGTTTCAGCACGGGCAACATGAAATCCTGGAAACTTGGGACTGGCATTGTGCTTGCTTTCGCTGGCCGATGGAAGTGCTGGCTATATCAAGTTTTGCAAGGGGCGAAAAACAAAAAGGCCGGAGCAGTTCCCTGCCCCGGCTTTGAAATTCGGTGTGGACCCCCTCCGGCCTTCGGCCACCTCCCCCAGCAGAGCAGAGGGAGGGTTGTGTTTCACGCTCCTCCCAACTTGTTGGGGGAGCTCCGCAAAGCGGTGAGGGGGTGGCTCGGTCTATCCGATCAATGCCCTGCCAGCACCGCCAGCAGCAGCAGCGCCACGATGTTGGTGATCTTGATCATGGGGTTCACCGCTGGACCAGCCGTGTCCTTGTAGGGATCGCCCACAGTGTCTCCCGTGACGCTTGCCTTGTGGGCTTCCGAACCCTTCAGGTGCTTCACGCCCTTGCTATCCACGAAGCCATCTTCGAACGACTTCTTGGCGTTGTCCCAGGCGCCGCCGCCTGCCGTCATCGAGATCGCGACAAACAACCCCGTCACGATCACACCCATCAACATGGCACCCACGGCGGCGAAGGCTTGCGCCTGTCCGGCGATGGCGTTGATCACATAGTAAACGACGATCGGCGAGAGCACCGGCAACAGCGACGGCAGGATCATTTCCTTGATAGCGGCGCGTGTGAGCAGGTCCACGGCGCGGGCATAGTCGGGCTTGGTTGTGCCCTTCATGATGCCGGGGTTTTCCTTGAACTGGCGGCGCACCTCAACCACCACCGATTGCGCGGCGCGGCCCACGGCCGTCATGGACATGCCGCCAAAGAGATAGGGCAGCAAACCGCCGAACAGCAGACCCACCACAACGTAAGGCGACGAGAGATCGAAGCTCACAGGCACGTCGGGGAAGAAGGTTTTCAAGTCCTGCGTATAGGCGGCAAACAGCACCAGCGCACCGAGGCCCGCCGAGGCAATGGCATAGCCCTTGGTCACAGCCTTGGTGGTGTTGCCGACAGCGTCAAGCGCGTCGGTGTTGTGGCGCACTTCCTTGGGCAACCCCGCCATTTCAGCGATGCCGCCTGCGTTGTCCGTCACCGGGCCAAAGGCGTCAAGCGCCACAATCATGCCGGCGAGCGCCAACATCGTTGTCACCGCGACCGCGATGCCGAAGAGGCCAGCGAGATTAAAAGTCACCAATATCCCAGCGATGATGATCAACGCCGGAACCGCGGTGGCTTCCATCGACACGGCAAGGCCCTGGATAACGTTGGTGCCATGGCCGGTGATCGAGGCTTCGGCGATGGAGTTGACCGGGCGCTTGCCCGTTGCTGTGTAGTATTCGGTGATCCAGATGATGCCAGCGGTGATCGCAAGACCAGCGATGCCGCAAAGGAACAGGTGCCACGGCGTGAAGCCGCCGAGGTCAACCGACATGCCGCCGAACACCAGGGAGATCACGGGATAGAGTGCCACGAGCGACAGGGCCGCCGTTGCGAACACGCCTTTGTAGAGCGCGCCCATGATGTTGTTGTTGGCACCCAGTTTCACGAAATAGGTGCCGATGATCGAGGTGATGACGCACGCACCACCAATCGCCAGTGGCAGAACCATGCCCGCCAGCTTGTAGGCTTCCGGCAGCGCGATTGCTGCAAGAACCATTGTCGCAACCGTGGTCACCACATAGGTTTCAAACAGGTCAGCGGCCATGCCGGCACAATCACCGACATTGTCGCCGACGTTGTCGGCAATGGTTGCAGGGTTGCGCGGGTCATCTTCCGGGATCCCTGCTTCAACCTTGCCCACCATGTCGCCGCCGACGTCCGCACCCTTTGTGAAGATGCCGCCGCCGAGACGGGCGAAGATCGAAATCAGCGATGCGCCGAAGGACAATGCAATGAGTGCATCAATCACCGTGCGGCTGGTGGGCGCAAAGCCGAGAGAGCCGGTGAGGAAGCCGAAGTACAGCACCACGCCGAGAAGGCCAAGGCCTGCAACGAGCAGGCCCGTCACCGCGCCCGCCTTGAAGGCGAGATCAAGACCACCAGCCAAAGACTTTGTGGCCGCCTGGGCCACGCGCACGTTGGCGCGCACCGACACGTTCATGCCGATAAATCCCGCAAGGCCGGAGAGGATGGCCCCGATGGCAA
>JANPDD010000217.1:0-14955 GCA_031431295.1 Hyphomicrobiales bacterium
GCACCACATGGTCTATGAGGTTGTCGACAATGCCATCGACGAGGCGCTGGCGGGCCACGCCACGCTGGTCACCGTTGCCCTCAACGCTGATGGCTCGGTCACGGTGACCGACAACGGCCGCGGCATTCCAACCGGCATCAAGGATGACGACGACCATGAGCCCAAGCGCTCGGCCGCCGAGATCGTCATGACCGAGCTTCACGCCGGCGGAAAGTTCGACCAGAATTCCTACAAGGTGTCGGGCGGCCTGCATGGTGTCGGCGTTTCTGTCGTCAATGCGCTTTCGGCGAAACTGGAACTGACCATTCACCGCAGCGGCAAGAGCCACCAGATGGGTTTCACCCATGGTGTGCCCGATGCGCCCCTGAAGGTGATCGGCGAATCAAGCGGGAAGCGCGGCACCGAAGTGACGTTCCTGCCCTCAACCGATACCTTCACCAAGACCGAATTTGATTTTGCAACGCTTGAACACCGCTTGCGCGAGCTTGCCTTCCTCAATTCCGGCGTGCGCATCACCCTCACCGACAAGCGCGGGGTCGAACCCCATGTTGTCGAACTCTTCTATGACGGCGGCATTTCCGCTTTCGTGCGCTATCTGGACCGGGCCAAGCAGGCACTGATCAAGGAACCCATCTACATAAAAGGTGACCGCGACGGCATCACGGTCGAATGTGCCTTGTGGTGGAATGACAGCTACCACGAGGGTGTTTTCTGTTTTACCAACAACATTCCTCAGCGTGATGGCGGAACACATCTTGCCGGTTTTCGGGGGGCGCTGACCCGGGTCATCAACACCTATGCCGCAACGTCCGGCATCGGCAAGAAAGAAAAATTGCAGCTGACCGGCGATGATGCCCGCGAAGGCTTGACCTGCGTGCTCTCCGTCAAGGTGCCGGACCCCAAGTTTTCCTCGCAGACCAAGGACAAGCTCGTGTCGTCGGAAGTGAGGCCCGTGGTTGAAGGCTATGTGAACGACGCGCTGGGCGCCTGGTTTGAGGAACATCCCGGTGATGCGCGCGCCATCGTCCAGAAAGTCGTTGAGGCGGCAGCGGCGCGTGAGGCCGCCCGCAAGGCCCGCGAGCTCACCCGCCGCAAGGGCGCGCTTGATATTTCGTCGCTTCCCGGCAAGCTTGCCGATTGCCAGGAGCGTGATCCGGCACGCTGTGAGCTTTTCATCGTCGAGGGCGATTCAGCCGGCGGCTCCGCCAAGCAGGCCCGCAACCGTGACAACCAGGCGGTGTTGCCCTTGCGCGGCAAGATCCTCAACGTGGAACGCGCCCGCTTCGACAAGATGCTGGGCTCGGTTGAAATCGGCACCCTGATCACAGCACTTGGCACGGGCATTGGCCGCGAGGAATTTTCCGCCGACAAGCTGCGCTACCACAAGATCATCGTCATGACCGACGCCGATGTGGATGGCGCCCACATCCGCACCCTGCTGCTCACCTTTTTCTACCGCCAGATGCCGGAATTGATTGAGCGCGGCCATCTCTTCATCGCCCAGCCGCCCCTTTACAAGATCAAGCGTGGCAGTTCGGAACAGTATCTGAAGGACAACAAGGCGCTGGAGGAAAACCTGATCGAGTCCGGCCTTGAAAGCAGCAAGCTTGTTCTCGGCGATGGCAGTGAGCGGGCGGGCCAGGACCTGCGCGCCATCGTGGACGAGGCGCTCGCCGTGCGCGCCATCATCGAAAGCCTGCATTCGCGCTATCCCGTTTTGGTGATTGAACAGGCCGCCATTGCCGGAGCGCTGAACCCCGAGGTCATATCCACGCCCGAGAATGCCGAAGGGGCCGCCGCCTATATCGCAAGACGCCTTGACGTGCTCTCCGATGAAACCGAGCGCGGCTGGAAGGGATCCGTTGCCACCGATGGCGGGCTCATTTTTGCCCGTGAGTTGCGCGGTGTTGCGGAAAGCTGGCACATCGACGGCAAGCTCATCGCCTCCTCGGACGCGTTGCGCCTCGACCGCAAAACACCCCATTTGCAGGAGGTCTACCAGCGCCCGGCAAAACTGAAACGCAAGGACGCGGACACCACCATCAATGGCCCGCTGGGATTGCTCGAGGCCGTATTTGCTGCAGGCCGCAAGGGCGTTGCCCTGCAACGCTACAAGGGACTTGGCGAAATGAACCCGCAGCAGCTGTGGGAAACGACACTTGATCCCAATGTGCGCTCGCTTCTACGCGTCAAGGTTTCCGAGATGGACCAGGCGGACGACCTGTTCACCAAACTCATGGGAGACACGGTGGAGCCGCGCCGCGACTTCATCCGCGAGAACGCGCTGAATGTCGCCAATTTGGATGTCTGATTTTCAGTAAAGCCCATCGCCCTTGGCCCGACGGCGGCGCGGGGCATCTTCATCAAGCCCGAAGAGCCGCGCGAAAAACCCGCGGCGCTTGCGGCGCTGCGGTTCGGGCACCGCAGCTTCATCGGCCAGTGCGGGATCATTTTCAGCCACGTTCAATTCAGCTTCGTCCGCGAAAACTGTCTGTGGTTCCTCTTCCGGCTGGCGCCCTGGCAAGGCAAGCGGTGTGAGGCCCTTGTGGGCCTCCTCCATCACATCCTTCCAGACGAGGGCCGGCAGCGAGCCGCCGGTGACGCGGTTGGTGGGTTGATTGTCGTCATTGCCCATCCACACACCCGTGACATAGTAGGGCGTGAAACCAATGAACCAGGCATCGCGGTAGTCCTGGCTGGTGCCGGTCTTGCCGCCGATATCGAAACCGGCAAATTGCGCCTTGGTGGCGGTGCCACTGTGCACCACGGCACGGAACAGCGTGTTCATTTCGCCAAGGATCGTTTCTGAAACAACCGTGCCAAAGCCGTCACCCTGGCGGGCATAGAGAACGCGGCCATCGCGGGTCAGGATGCGTTTCACCACATGGGGCTCAACACCATAGCCACCATTGGCAAAAGGCGTGTAGGCCGCAGTGAGTTCGAGGAGTGAGACCTCCGATGTGCCAAGCGCCAATGAGGGATCGGCACCAAGCGGCGACGTGATGCCAAGACGCCGCGCGGCATCGGCAATGGCTTTGGGCGTTACCGCCTGGCCCAGCCTGACGGCAACCGTGTTGAGCGACAGCGCAAAGGCCCGCTCAAGCGTCACTGCGCCCAGGTATTTGCGCTTGTAGTTTTCCGGCGACCAGGTGCCGATCTGGATGGGTCCGTCAACCTCGACCGATTGGGGCTGGTAGCCCGCTTCCATGGCGGCGAGATAGACAAAGGCCTTGAAGGCAGAGCCTGGCTGGCGCTGCGCCTTGATCGCCCGGTTGTACTGGCTGCGGCGATAGGAGCGGCCGCCGACAAGCGCCTTGACGGCGCCATTGGGATCAAGTGTCACCAAGGCGCCTTCGCTGACATTCAGTTTCTTGCCGTTGTCGGCAAGGCGCTTCCTCATGGCGGCTTCAGCCTTGAGCTGCATCACCGTGTCGATCGTGGTTTCGACGATGAGGGATTGGTCGCGCGACTTGGTCAGAAGCGGCAGCTGCTCTTCGATCCAGTCCACGGCATAATTGGTGGCGGGCACATATTGGTTGGCAGAGGCCCTGGTGTTGGAGGCGAGCGCCTCCGTCCGGTCAGCCTCGCTGATGTAGCCTTCGCCCACCATGCTGTTGAGCACCAGCAGGGCGCGGGCGCGGGCTTCTTCGGGCCTTCTTGCCGGGTTGTAGGAGGTGGGCGCCTTGAGGACGCCGGCAAGTGTTGCCGCCTCCATGATGGTAAGTTCTTCCGGTGCCTTGCCGTAATAAACCTGAGCCGCCTTGTCGATGCCGTTGTCGCCACCACCGAAATAGACCCGATTCAAATAGAGCTGGAGGATTTCGTCCTTCGAGAATTTCCGTTCCAGCCAGACGGCCAGCACCGCTTCCTGCATCTTGCGCGAGAGGGTGCGCTCGCGCGTCAGGAACAGGTTCTTGGCCAGTTGCTGGGTCAGGGTGGAGCCGCCTTGCGTTGCCCTGCCGCCCCTGAAATTGTTGACCAGGGCACGGCCCATGCCCCAGGGATCGATGCCATAGTGGCTGTGGAAGCGCCGGTCCTCGATGGCGATGATGGAGTTGGGTACATAGTCGGGGAGCGCTTCGATATTGACGCTGTCACCAAAGAACGTGCCGCGCTGGGCGAGCTCAGTGCCGTCATCGGCAAGGATCATGATGCCAGGTTCGCGTTCCGGGATCTGGAAGACACCTTTTTGGGCGAGGGTGAACCAGACAAAGGCAAAGGCGACGACCCCTGCCACGGCGACCCAAAAACCCAACACCATGAAAAAGCGGAAGAGCCAGCCCGTGAGGCTGCGGCGGCGCCGAGGCTTGCCATTGTCCGGATGACCCCTGCGGGGGGCGCCCGAAAACAACTGCGGTTCCCGGCGCCCTTGCCATTGCCTTGGCCTTTGCGACTGTGCGGCCTTCCTGCGGCCGCCAAACCATCCCATTGCCACGCTCCGCCCCGATTTGGGACAATCATACCGGCCAGCCCTTTTACTGGCCGTCAATGCGAACGGGGTTGGTCCACAATCATGTGGAAAAGATGGCTGGAAAACCCCTTGGGATGATTACACCGCCGTAGTTGATGGCTGTATCCTCAATCTACTGCCGCCAGATAGGTAGATTAAGCCGGATATCAAAACCTCCAACCCTTCGCCCGCAAAAAATCACCAAGCTTTATGCATGGAATGCCAAAGTACTGACACACATTTGGAATTTTGGCGGCATTCCTCTTAAAGCTTTCTTCACTCACCACTGTGCCGCCAAGCACTGCCGCCCTCGCAATGATGAAAGGATCGGCAACAGGAGTGCCGCGCAACGCCTGTTTTGAGCCAATTAATTGACGAAAGTGCGGAACCGCCAATATACGCGCAACGAATTGCGTTTCCCTCGCGTCAGGCGTTGAAAAGATAGTCGCATTCAATTTGCACCAGTCGAGTACGTGGTTTTCTGCCCCGTCCTTAAGTTCCCGGAATACCTCCTTCGTCGAAGTGACTTCTCCCGCTGCAATTGCTGACTCAAAGTTTTTCCAGAAAGCGGGGAAAACGTCAGGAAAATACGGACTCATCTCAGAAAACGAGTTGGTGTCGAAGACATAGATCATGCAGTAGTGCCTTGCAGCACAAGGTCTTCGAAGCGTGGGAAGTTCCGCAGCTTCACACCAATGAGATCGGCGGCTTCGGACATGGTCAGGAGTCTCCGCGAATAGCGGGACACGACTTCCCGCAGAAACTGTTCGCTGAGGTAGGCACCTTGGGTCGCATAATAGTTACCGCCACCTTCACGATCGCGCAGCTGATCAGCCCATTCTCGATCTTTTGAAAGAAAGAGTTCCATCGTCGCTTCCCCGCGCTCTACAAAGCGGCGCAACACGACACTGCGACTTACATGATAGCGTTCGGCAAGCGCCGCATACTGGTCATCGGTTGCCAGTCCTGGCATAAAATCCCGTGCCGCTTCTGCGAAGTCGGCCATTGGCACAAGTATTTCACCTGCCAACGCATTGCAGAAGCGCTCAAGCGCTCGATCAGAAGGGGGGAGGTCTTCAATACCTCTGTTATCAAACCGGCTAATTCCGCTGCGGTCACACAAAACATGCGCCAACTCATGCAGCAAGCTGAATACTTGCCGGGTTTTGGTTGTGCTGTTGTTGATAAGCATAACTGGAAATTCAGCATGCCAGAGTGAAAAGCCCGAGAACTCACGTTGCTTAAAACTTTCCTTGAAAACATGGACTCCCCTGGACTCAACAGCGCGACGCCACAACTTTAGAGCGGAATCAGCATCTGGCTCGTTCCTTACTGCTTCAAGACTGACACCAAGTGTTTCTCGGACTTTGGTGGCCTGCCTCGCCAAATCATCCTTTGGGTCGATTCTGACTTGACGCCAGATGGGACTGGCAACGGGGTTCTGAGTGCCATAAAGTTCAATCAATGCTGCCTGAAACGCCCTTGCCTTTCGAATTAGAATGGTTGTTTCGCGGGATAAGTGTGCAAGGTCGGCGTCTGGAAGCGATCGGAACTCAACATGAGGCCGCAGTTCTTCTGGCGAAGTAGGCATGAAGAACAACGCAAGTGGCCGCTTGTAAATGTCATAGGCGAGCGTCTCAAGTTGGGCATAGGTAGGTGCATCCTCTCCGTTCTCCCAAGCCTCTACTACCTCAACGTCTTTTTTTAACCGTGCCGCAACATCAGAAGCCGACATGTTCGCGCTTTCGCGTGCCCATTTCAAAACAGTTGGCGTGATGCCAGAGACAGGTGTGCCTTTCACAGTAAACTTGCTTCCATTTGCGCTATATTGCGCCAACAACCCTTGCGAACCAGAAATTCCTCATTTCTTGCTGATATGATCGCTCGTTTTAGGCGCAGATGCAACGGCGGCAACCAATCCCGCGTCTTTCGGTAGGTCACTCACATCACGGCGCCAATGTACCAGGGCACGTATTCATTCTCGCCATAGCCCAGTTCCTCGGACTTGGTTTTCCGGCCTGAGGCGGTCTTGAGAATAAGGTCGAAAATCTGACGGCCCTTTTCCTCCAGCGGCACACCTTCAATCACATCGCCGCAGTTGATGTCCATGTCCTCGATCATCTGGTTGTAGATCGGCGTGTTGGTGGCAAGCTTGATCGACGGGCAGGGTTTGTTGCCGTAGGCCGAGCCACGACCGGTGGTGAAGCACAAGACATTGGCGCCACCCGCAACCTGGCCTGTGGCGCTCACGGGGTCATAGCCTGGGGTGTCCATGAACACGAAGCCCTTGGCCGTCACCGGATCGGCATAGTTGTAGACCGCGCGCATGGTGGTGGTGCCGCCCTTGGCGGTTGCACCCAGGGACTTTTCCAAAATGGTGGTGAGGCCGCCAAGCTTGTTGCCGGGAGACGGGTTGTTGTTCATCTCCATGTTGTTGCGGCGGGTGTAGTCCTCCCACCACTTGATGATGCCGACCAGTTTTTCTCCGACCTCGCGGGTTGCGGCACGGCGCGTCAGCAAGTGTTCTGCCCCATAGATTTCAGGCGTCTCGGAGAGGATGGCGGTGCCGCCATGCCTGACCAGGATATCGACAGCGGCACCAAGTGCCGGATTGGCCGTGATGCCCGAATAGCCATCAGAACCGCCGCATTGCAGCGCCAGAATCAAATCAGATGCAAGGCAGGTTTCGCGGCCCACGTCGTTGACCTTGGCCAGCATTTCCTTCACCGCAGCCACACCCGCTTCCACGGTCTTGCGCGTGCCGCCCGTTTCCTGAATGGTCATGGTGCGGAACGTGTCGCCTTCCTCGACCTTGTAGGCCTCCTTGAAGCGCGGAATCTGAAAACCTTCGCAGCCCAGCCCCACCATCATGACGCCACCCATGTTGGGATTGGTGGCATAGCCCCAGGCAGTGCGCTTGAAGGTATCGAAGATCACGCCGCGATAGTCGATGACACAGCCGTTGTCCTGGGTGAGGGCGATCACCCCATCGATGTTGGGATAACCGGCGAGGAGATTTTGCCGCTCCACCTCCTTGGCGATGTGGGCGGCGACCGTGGCCGAGCAGTTGACGCTCGTCATGATGCCGATGTAGTTGCGCGTGCCCACTTTTCCGTTTTTCCGGCGAAAGCCCTGGAAGGTGGCGCGTTCGCCCTCGGCCAAGATGTCCTCGGCGTGCGCACCTTGCGAAAAAGCATAGTCGTGGGTGAGTTCACCCATGACCACATTGTGCTCATGCACCCAATCGCCTGGCTTGATGGCGGTCTTGGCAAAGCCGATGATCTGGCCGAACTTCAGGATGGGCTGGCCTGCGGCAATGCCGGTCGAGGCCATCTTGTGGCCGCGCATGATGCGGGCCGTGGTGGTGATGCCATCGACGGTTTCGCCCTTTTCCACGATGCGCGTGGAGATGAGCACGTTATCCTTGCCATTGAGCCGCAACACGGGGGGCGGAGGGCTGGCGATGTGATCCATGGTGACTTGGGTCCGCAAACTGATATAACAGTTAAATAGGCCGCTGCGCGGGCGAAAACAACTGCCTGAGAGGAAGACAGGGATGAAAAAGAGAAGGTTCAAGGCTCCGTCAGGCGGCGAGATCAACTACACGGAACTGGGCTTCGGTTCGGCCCCCTTGGGCAACCTCTATCGCGCTGTTTCTGACAAGGACGCGGACGCGACCTTCGATGCCGCCTGGAAGGCGGGACTGCGTTACTATGACACGGCTCCCCTTTATGGACTTGGCCTTTCTGAGACACGCCTCAACCGTTTTCTGCGCGGGAAAAAGCGCAGTGACTATGTGCTTTCAACCAAGGTGGGACGGGTGCTCGACGTCTGTCCCCCCGATCAGCGCACCGGCATCGGCAAGTTCTTCAACACACCGTCGCGCCGCGAAAGATTCGACTACAGCTATGACGGCTTCATGCGCTCCTTCGAAGGATCATTCGAACGACTGGGCATTGACTCGATTGACGTGCTGTTTGTTCACGATTGTGACATCTTCACCCATGGCTCGAAGGCCGCAAGCGACGCCCACATCAAGACCGTGATGTCGAGCGGCTACAAGGCACTGGTCAAATTGCGCGACGAAAAGGTCATCAAGGCCTTCGGCGCCGGCGTCAATGAATGGCAGGTCTGTCAGACGCTTGCCGAGCAGGGCGACTTCGACCTGTTTCTGCTGGCCGGCCGCTACACGCTTCTGGAACAGGAGGGACCTCTCAATTCCTTCCTGCCGCTGTGTGAACAACGTGGCATCGGCATCGTTCTGGGTGGGCCCTACAACTCCGGCATTCTCGCAACCGGGGCCAGGAAGGGTGCCATGTACAATTATGCCCCGGCGCCAAAACCGGTGCTGGAGCGGGTGGCGCGGATCGAGGCGGTGTGCAGGAAGCACAAGGTCAAGCTGCCGCAAGCCGCCTTGCGCTTTCCCTTGCTGCACCCTTGTGTCGTTTCGGTCATTCCAGGGGCCCAGTCAGCGGCGCACGTGGCGATCAATGTAAAGACCTTGAGCGCCAAACCGCCCAAGGCCCTGTGGAAGGATTTACAGGCCGAAGGGCTTGTTGATCCGCGTGCTCCCGTTTCATAATAGGGGGTACCCATGAAAATCGACTCCCACCAGCACTTCTGGTCACCTTCACGCGGCGATTATGGCTGGATGGCGAGCGAAGGTGCAAAACCCTTGCGTCGGCCCGTCGGACCGAAGGCTCTCGCGCCGCATCTGGCGCGCCACGGCATTGACAAGACCGTGCTGGTGCAGGCTGCCCCCACCGTCAACGAAACCGAATACCTGTTGGGCCTTGCCGATGCGACGGATTTCGTCGCCAAGGTGGTGGGCTGGATTGATTTCGAAGACCGGCATGATCTGCGCCACCTGGCACGCTTTGCCGGGCATCCGAAATTCGCAGGTGTGCGCCCCATGATCCAGGACCTGCCCGACGCCGCGTGGATGCACAGGAAGGACGTGCAGTGGGCCTTCGACGCCATCACCGATCTCGACCTGACGTTCGATGCGCTGGGCTATCCCATCCATCTCGATCCCTTTCAGCGCCTGTTCGACCGCTATCCCGCCATGCGAACGGTCGTGGACCACTGCATGAAACCCGTGATCTGGGAGGATGAGTTCGATGACTGGGCGGGGCGCATTGAAAAAATGGCGCGCACAACGCCGGTCTTCTGCAAGCTCTCAGGGCTTGCCACGGAAGCAAAGCCGGGCTGGACGGTGGACACGCTCAAACCCTATGCCCGGCACGTGATCGACAGCTTCGGGCCGACACGGGTCATGTGGGGCTCGGACTGGCCGGTGCTTGAATTGAACGGCAGCTATGACGGGTGGTTTGGGGCCGCCACGGAGATTGTGGGTGCGAAGGATGCCGCGCAGGTTTTTGGCGGCACGGCGGCTTCGTTCTATCGCATTTAGATTCTTGGCCAGCCGAGAATGGCGATCCCTGCGACAATCAGCGCGATGCCCGCCCATTGTCCGGGCGAGACTTTTTCCTTCAGGACAAGCATCGCCATGATCACGGCGATGGCCGCATAGGCGCTGATGCCCATCGCGGAATATTCAGCGCCGGGGAAAAACCCGGCGGCATTGACGCCGCTCATCGCTGCGACATCAAGGCTGGCCATGGCAAACACACTGAGCCAACCTTTGAATGAAATGGCCGAAACGGCTCCCCTGTCCCGCAGGGCGAAAGGCAAAAGCACGAAAGCCGCCGGGAAGCGCGCAATCAGGGTGGTTTCATATGCGCCCAGCGTTTGTGCGGCAGCCTGGCCCAGGACCACCGTGCTGGCAAAACAGGCGCTGGCGAGAACGCAGGTCAGCACGACCACGCCAAGCTTTCCCTTGGCGATGGAATTGATGCCGCCATCCTTGGGGCCTGTCGTTCCGACAATGGCCACACCTGCAATGCAGAACACAAGGGCCAGCCACTCGGCGGATGAGGGTGTGAGGCCACGGATGACATTCCAGAAGACAACCAGCGCCGGATAGCCCGCCGTGAACGGCCCGACGATGGAAATGGGGGCGAGACTGAAGGCCTTGAGCAGGGCTGCAAAGCCACCGGCATAGGCAAAGCCCATGGCAAGGGCCGCCCAGAGCGCCGGTTCCAAGAAATCAAGGCGCGGCCCCACCCAGGCGACAGTCAGTCCGTGCTCTCCAGTTGCGATGAGCAGCCCGCGCACGCTCACCGGCACAACCAGAACCACCGCACCTGCCACCATCACCCAGAAGGACAGGCGATAGGGCCCCAGGCTTTGCGACAGCACCCGTGCAAACAGGTCGTGGCAGGACCAGCACAGGGCGGCGAAAATTCCGAGGGAGAGGGCAATCATTCTTTGGAAGTGACGTTTTTCACGTCCAGCTTGGCACGGAATGGCTAGCCCGCACCAGCCAGTTGCGCCATACCAGCCATCATGTTCCTCTCTGTCTTCGATCTCTACAAGATCGGCATCGGGCCTTCCTCGTCGCATACCGTGGGACCCATGGTGGCGGCGCGGCGTTTCCTGGATGGTCTTGTGGGCCAGGCCTTGCCTGCGGATGCGCGGCTGCGAGTCAGTCTGCATGGCTCCTTGGCCTTCACCGGCAAGGGCCATGGCACGGACCGCGCCGTGATCCTCGGACTTGCGGGTGAAACGCCGCAGGCAGTTGATCCGGACAGGGTGGAGACCGTTCTGGCCGCCATGGCAGAGCGCAAGACGATCGTGCTGGGTGATGGCCGCGTCCTCGCCTTTGATCCCGCCGTCGATGTGATTTTCGATTTTGGCCCCGCCCTCAAAGGCCACGCCAACGGCATGATTTTCCGTGTCAAGGCCGCTGACATCACTGTTGCGGGCGAGACCTATTACTCCATCGGCGGCGGCTTTGTGCAGACGGCCGCGGAACGCGAGGCCAGCCTGGGTGCGCGGAACGAAACACCTGCCCGTGTGCCTTATCCCTTCGCCAATGCGACCGAGATGCTGGCCATGGGCCAGGCCGCGGGCAAATCCATTGTCGAAATGAAACGCGCCAACGAACAGGTCATGCACGGCGCTGCACTTGACCAGAAGCTCGATCATGTCTGGTCGGTGATGAATGCCTGCATGCAGCGCGGCCTGGCACAGCAGGGCATCCTGCCGGGCGGCCTCAAGGTGAAGCGCCGCGCCGCCGATGTGCTGGCGAAGCTCAAGGCGGAAGCGGACGAGAATTCACTGCAGCCCCATCGCATCATGGATTTTCTCTCGGTCTATGCCATGGCCGTGAACGAAGAGAACGCAGCCGGTGGCAAGGTTGTGACGGCACCCACCAATGGTGCCGCAGGCGTGATCCCCGCCGTCATGCGCTATTATCTCGATCATTGCGTCGGGGCTGACCACCACGGCATTCGCACCTTTCTGCTGGCGTCAGCGGCCATCGGCGGCATCATCAAGCACAATGCTTCAATTTCTGGCGCAGAGGTGGGCTGCCAGGGGGAAGTGGGATCAGCCTCGGCCATGGCTGCGGCAGGCTTGTGTGCAGCGCTGGGCGGCACAAACGAGCAGGTGGAGAATGCCGCCGAGATTGCGCTCGAACATCATTTGGGCATGACCTGTGATCCAGTGGGCGGACTGGTGCAAGTGCCGTGCATCGAGCGCAATGCCTTTGGCGCGGTGAAGGCGGTGACGGCTGCATCACTCGCATTGCGCGGTGACGGCACGCATCTCGTTCATCTCGACACCTGCATCGAAACCATGCGCCAGACCGGATTGGACATGAGCGAACGCTACAAGGAAACCTCGACGGGGGGCTTGGCAGTGAACGTCGTGGAGTGTTGAGGGCTGTGCCTCAGCGCGTGAGATGCCGCACCAGCCCCGCCCCGGACTGCTCACGCAGTCCTCCCCTCCCCAAGAATTGGGGAGGGGTGAGAGATTACCTTCACCCCTCTCCGGTTTCCGGGGAGGGGCAGGGGTGGGGCCTCAATATGATAATCGAAACACACTATTTTCACTGCTGTACATTCTCCTCGTTAGAAAAGGAGAACGACATGCAATCTATCAATCTCTATCAAGTCCAATCTGACCATGGCGGTTTCGCCCCGCACTACTTTGTTGAAACTGACCCAGCGAGGCTACCATCACTTCCATCGCATCAAGCTTGGAGGCCACAGAAGTGCAATATAGTTCCCGACGATGCGTGCGACAAAAATCTGCAGCGCGCACTCAGCAATCTGAGGGCTGGTCTGACCCGTGGATTCGTGATTCACTCTTATTGTGCGGTCATAACATTCTTGAATAAATAAAAGGGGGATGCAGGCGTCGTCATCCCCTTAAATGCCGCACCAACCCCGCTGTTGACGCATCCAAGCCTTCCACGCCGCGCTTGCCTTCAATGACTGGATGCAGTCCTGTCGCCAGTTCCTTGCCCAGCTCCACGCCCCACTGATCATAGGCGTTGATGCCCCAAATGGTGGCTTCCACGAACACCCGATGTTCATAGAGCGCAATCAAACGCCCCAGCGTGTGCGGATCAAGCCTGCGATAGGCCAGCGTGATCGAGGGCCGGTTGCCTTCAAACACGCGGTGCGGTGCCAGCCGTGCTGCGTCCGTCTTGCTCTTGCCCAGGCCAAGAAGCTGCGCCTCCGCTTCCTTCAGTGTGCGGCCTTTCATCAGCGCCTGGGATTGTGCGAGGCAATTTGCCACCAGCAAATCATGATGCACTTTGATTCCCACTTCATGGGGCTCGGCGGCGATCAGGAATTCGACCGGGATCACATCCGTACCCTGGTGCAGCAATTGGAAGAACGCATGCTGGCCATTGGTGCCGGGCTCGCCCCAGACGAGGGGACCGGTTGAGTCTTTCGCCGGTTTTCCTGAAAGCGTCACGCGCTTGCCGTTACTCTCCATGTCGAGCTGCTGCAGATAGGCCGGGAAACGAAGAAGCCTCTGGTCATAGGGAATGATGGCGCGTGACGGATGTCCACAGGCATTGCGGTGCCACACGCCGAGAAGCCCCAGCAGCACCGGCAGGTTCTGTGTGACCGGAGCCGTGGCAAAATGCTGGTCCATGGCGTGCGCGCCGCTGAGAAAATCCATGAAGTTGCGCGGACCCACGGCGAGCATCAGCGACAGGCCGATGGCGGACCACAGCGAATAGCGCCCACCCACCCAGTCCCAGAAGCCGAAGGTGCGGTTCCTGGCGATGCCGAAGGCTTTGACCTTGTCCAACGCTGTCGAGATGGCGGCAAAATGTTCGCCGACATGTTGCTCGCCCAGCTTCTCGACGATCCAGCCCCGCGCGGTTTGCGCATTGGTCATGGTCTCGATGGTGGTGAAGGTTTTGGAGGCCACAAGGAAAAGCGTGGTTTCGGGATTCAACAATTTCAAAGTATCGGCGATGTGGGCGCCGTCGACATTGGAGACAAAATGTGATCGCGGGCCGTCATGATAGGGGGCGAGTGCCAATGTCGCCATGACCGGGCCGAGGTCGGAGCCGCCGATGCCGATGTTGACCACATCGGTGATCGGGCTCTTGCGGATGTCCACGGCAAAGCGTGCCATGGCTTCCAGCACATCGTGCACATCATGGACCACATTGTGTCCGCCAACAAAGACAAGCTCGCTCTTGGGGCGGCGCAAGGCCGTGTGCAGCACGGCACGGCCCTCCGTGATGTTGATGGCATCGCCGCGCAGCATGGCATCGCGGATGCCCTCCACATCGGCGGCCTTGGTGAGCGCGGCCAAAAGCTTCATGGTTTTTCCCGTCACGCGGCACTTGGAATAGTCGAGCAGCAGGTCATCCTGGTGGGCGGAGAAATCCGCGAAACGGTCGCCTCCATTATTTTTTTTTGGCGCAAAGGCTTTGCGCATGTCGGGCAAGCCCGTTTTGGCAAGGGTCTTCAATTCCTTGAGAACGATCTTTGCAGCGGGGGTCATGCTGAACTCCAGTTGGGGACGCCGTTAGTGGCAGGCGGTTATCCCATTCCTTAAGCACATTCAGCCGCACTCTCAACACGCGCACCAAAATAGTTCGATGCCCTTGCCCGCTCTATCGCAGCCGACTACACCATGGTTCAAGAAGCCACGCGGCTTAAGCTGCGGGACCATGGGGATGGAACGTGACAGAACAACACAAAACAACGGGAATGCCATTCGGGGAAAACGCCATCGCAGCACTTGGCGTGGCACTGCTTGCACTTGTCACAGTGGTGAAAGCCCGAGACCTTGACTACGGTTCGCTTGCGGAAATCGGTCCTGGACTTTTTCCCACCGCATTGGCCGTCATTCTGCTCGGTCTTTGTCTTGGGCTTGCGGCAACGTCGTGGCGGAAAGAGGACCAGACCGGGTTGGCGATTGCGGTAAACTGGCGCGCGGCCTTCTGCATTCTCGGGGCCTTGTGTGTTTTCGCGGTGACGATCCGCGGCGTTCCGTCCGTCGTCCCGGCCCTCGGCGTCGTGGGGGCAACGCCGCTGGCAATCCTGCTGGCGGGACTTGCGGACCCTGAAACCCGCTGGCTTCAGCTCGGCGTGTTCGCAGTTGCCTTGACCGCCTTCTGCACC
>JANPDD010000218.1:0-2532 GCA_031431295.1 Hyphomicrobiales bacterium
ACCTTCACGTTCTCGGACAGTGGTGTGGGCCTCTTTGGCCAGGTGGGTGGCGGCGTCAACGTCTTCGTCGGCCAGGATGTCAGCGCCTTCGCCAAGGTTGATTGGTCGATTGCCGATGACTACGACAACCTGGCGGGCAGCGCAGGCTTCCGCTGGAACTGGTAACCCTTTGCTGTCCGGGTCGTAAAGTCCCTGGCATGTGGAATTGAATGCGAAGGCCGGCCTCTCAGCCGGCCTTCGGTTTTTGAGTGAGACTCCCGAATGTCGGCGTCAGCCAAAGATAACCCCGGGGCAACTCCCGGTCCCAACACCAAGAAAAATTCCGGCCGAACCCGTCTGCGTGTGGCTTTCATGTCCGCCCATGCGCTGGTCGATGCTTCCAGTGGCGCCGCCATCAGCGTGCGCACCATTCTGGAGCTGATGGCCAGGGAGGGTGTGGACTGCAAATCCTTCACCGAAACTGTTTTTGACTCACCCCAGCAAAAGAATTCCCTGGAAGCCATGCAGGCCATGAATGCCGAACCCATTGGCAAGGGAACCCGTTTGCCGTGGCTGTGGCGCAAGCGCGTCAGCGGTGTTGACCACTACCTCAACCGCTCCAGCAGCCAGGTTCGCCGCCGCCTTTCCGCCATTGACGAACTGCGCTTCTACCACAGCGCCTCGGATTTTTTGCTGACCTACAAGCCCCATGTGATCATCACCTATGGCAATGGCCTGCCCGAGCTCTCCATCATGCGCGCCGCCCACTCCGTCGGCGCCCTCGTGGTGTTCTATCTGGCCAACCCCGGCTACCGGCGCAAAAGCGATTTTGCCGCCGTTGACCTGGTGATGACGGACAGCAAGGCCACGCAAAATCTCTATCGCCAGCGATTGTCCTTGCCCACGACCGTCATCGGCAAGTTCATCTCCATGCCGGCCTCCCATCGCCATGACCAGGTCCGCGACCGCGTGACATTCGTGAACCCCAGCCCGGAAAAGGGCGTGTCGCTGTTCTACCAGATCGCCAAGGCGGCTGCCGAGTTGGCACCGGACATGCGTTTCCTCGTCGTCGAAAGCCGAAGCACGCTGGCCACTGCCGAACGCGCCTTGAACCTGTCGTTCTCCACGCTCGGCAACATTGACCGGGTCGGCCTGCAGTCAGACCTTGGCGCAGTGCTGTCACGCACAAAGGTGCTTCTCCTGCCCTCACTGTGGCACGAAAGCGGAGGCCGGACCCTGATTGAAGCGTCATACCATGGCATACCGGTCATTGCCTGCAATCATGCCGGCCCCCCGGAATTGCTCGGCAAGACAGGCATATTGCTCCCCGTGCCCGAGGCCGCCCGCAGGAACCATGCCCATGCGGTGACGGCCGAAGAGGCAAAACCCTGGGTCGATGCGCTCATGCGCCTCAACGCGGACCGGCCATTCTATGACGACCGCAAAGCAGCAGCCTTGCAACTCTGGTCGGCCCATAGGCCGGAATTGCGCGTCCGCGGCATCATCAATCTCTTTCAGGAACTTCTGAAGAAAAAGAAAAAGCGGGCTATGATGCGGATGCGCTGAGTGTGGGAGTCTTGACGCCCTACAGCAACCTGCGTTCAAGTGAACGCAGACATGTTGCTGTAGCACATTGAATCTGGAGCAACTTTCGCTTCGCAAGCGGTTCCGCTTGCTCGCCCGTTGCTCCGGTCAACCACAGCGGAGTGAAAACGAAATGCAGGCAGTGATTTTGGCAGCAGGGGAGGGAACCAGGATGCGTCCCCTGACCCTGTCACTGCCGAAACCCCTCATCAAGGTCGCCGGTGTGCCAATCATCGAGCATATCGCCCGGGCCTTTCCCGGCAGGATTGATGAAATCATCATCATCACCGGCTATCTCGGCCACCAGATCCGGGAATACTGTGGCGCTACGTTCTGCGGGCGGCGCATAATCTATGTGGAGCAGGGCGCTGAGAAGGGAACGGCAGCGGCGCTCAGCTGCGCCAGGCCCCATTTGAAGGCGCCCTTTCTCGTCACCAATGCCGACGACCTGCTGGATCGCGCTGACCTCGAGCTGCTCATCACCCACGACTACGCCCTGCTGGTGAGTGAAAGCGAAAAGCCGGAGCTTTTCGGTGTCATCGCCCTCAATGAGGACGGCACGCTCAAATCGATCATCGAGAAACCCGCCCAGCCGGAATCAAATCTGGTCTTCACTGGCGCTGCCGTGCTGGCACCCGGATTTTTTGATTTCGCACCGGCCCGGGGTCAAAACCGGGGCCATGGTGAAGTCTATCTCGCAGGCCAGATCACGCGCTGCGCGCAGCACCACAGATTTGGTGTTGTCAGGGCCAGTTTCTGGCTACCGATCGGGTTTGTCGAGCATATCGCCCGGGCCGAGGCGGCGCTGGCGCAGCGGCAGACCCACACCTGAACCCAAAATGAACGCCCGCTTCAGCAGCGGTAAAGCACCAGTCGGTTAATCAGTTGTCATCGAACACACCACCCTGACCTGACAACCCGACCTGGATGAAAACCATGACAACCTCAACACTTCTTGAAATGACCGCC
>JANPDD010000219.1:0-1595 GCA_031431295.1 Hyphomicrobiales bacterium
TCGGCGATGGGTGGTGCCTCGACCTGGGCGACGAGAGGAGAGGGAGCGTAGGTCATGGCTTTCCTTGCGGCTTTGATTGGGATGCGTTTTCAGGCATTACAGCATGTTCCAGCCGGTTTGTAGCAATCCGGCCGGCAAGAACTTAGACAGGGCAAACCCAATCGGGGAGTGGCATGAAAGCGATCAGATTTGAAAAAACCGGTGGTCCGGACGTCTTGCAGTACGTTGCTGTGGATGTGCCGCCTCCGGCGCAGGGCGAGGTGCAAATCCAGCAACGCGCCATCGGATTGAATTTCATCGACACCTATCATCGCAGGGGCCTCTATCCCGTGCCATTGCCCAGCGGCCTGGGCAGCGAAGCCGCAGGCGTTGTTGCCGCCGTGGGCGCAGGCGTCAAAGGCTTCAAGGCGGGTGACCGGGTGGCCTATGGTTCGGGTCCACTTGGTGCATATGCGGAGTTGCGGAATTTTCCGGCAAACAGGCTGGTTAAATTGCCAAAGGCCATTGCCGATGAAACAGCCGCAGCCATGATGCTGAAAGGCATGACCGCACGCTATCTTCTCCGCGTCTGCCACAAGGTCAAGCGCGGTGAAACGATCTTGTTGCACGCCGCCGCAGGAGGCGTCGGCCTCATTGTTTCGCAATGGGCAAAGGCCCTGGGCGTGAAGGTCATTGGCACAGTGGGCAGCGAGGCCAAGGTGGCAGTTGCCAAGGCCCATGGCTGTACCCATGTGATCAATTCCGCGTTCGAGAATGTGCCTGCCCGCGTACGTGAGATTACCGGCGGGGCAGGTGTGCCTGTGGTCTATGACGGCGTCGGCCAGGCAACGCTGATGGCTTCTCTGGACAGTCTGCAGCCCCGCGGCATTCTCGTGAGTTATGGCAACGCCTCAGGGCCAGTTACCGCGCTCAATCTTGGCCTGCTTGCGTCCAAAGGCTCACTCTATGTGACGCGGCCAACGCTCGGCCACTTCATTTCCACGGACAAGGAATTTGGTGAAACCGTCGATGATGTCATTGAGATCGTGAAGTCTGGTAAGGTGAAGATCGCCGTCAACCAACGCTATTCCCTGTCACAGGCGGCAGACGCGCACCAGGCCCTGGAGGCGCGCAAGACAACAGGCGCAACGGTCCTGCTGCCGTAGGTAGCGAAACCTGACCATGGACAGCAATGTGACGGGTTTGAAGTTGATGGATATCGAGCAGAAGCGGAATGTCGAAGCGAGTGTCCGCAGGATTTTTCAACACTT
Organism: Hyphomicrobiales bacterium; assembly: GCA_031431295.1. Classification (GTDB taxonomy): domain Bacteria; phylum Pseudomonadota; class Alphaproteobacteria; order Rhizobiales; family Aestuariivirgaceae; genus Aestuariivirga. The sequence goes on from JANPDD010000219.1 coordinate 1,251, forward strand.
CTCCAAAGGTGAGTTTGCAGAAGGCCTTGACCAATCTTTGGAACTGCACAGGAAGTCCCCGGGACTTGCAATTTCCAACTACTGTGTGGGCCACGGGCTGGCCTCAACCAACAAACTGCACGAGGCATTGGGCTTTCTGAAAACGGCGGTTGAGCTCGATTCCCGCAACGCGGAATTTCTGGTTCGCTATGGCCGTGTGTTGCTTGACGTTGGCAGAATTCGCGAAGCCGAGGAGAAGCTGCTGTTGGCCTATGAGATCAATCCGCACATGCCGATTGGTCCGTGGACATTGGGCGTTTACTACGCGTCCATCGACCGGTTTGACCGTGCCATCGGCTATTTCCA
>JANPDD010000220.1:0-16541 GCA_031431295.1 Hyphomicrobiales bacterium
CTGTCCGCACTCGGCCTTCAGGCCTTTGTCATGGCTATCGCCTGGGGTGTACCCGTCTGGCAGGTTGTGGCGCTGACCATGACGGCACCGTTTTTTGTGCTGATTGGGGCGCGGCTTTTTCTGCACGAGAAGGTCACGGCAAACCGCTGGATTGCTTCGCTCGTCGGCTTTGCCGGTGCGCTCATCGTCACCAGCCCGTGGTCGGAGCAATTCACCCTTGCCTGGCTGTTGCCGGTTGCGGCAGCACTCCTGTGGGGTGGCGCTTCGCTGCTAACCAAATATCTGAGCCGCGAAGAAAGCCCGGAAACCCTGACGGTCTGGTTGCTGCTCTTGCTGACGCCGATCAATCTCGTGCTTTCAATTGGTGCAGGCTTCGAGGTTCCCGCCGGAAACGTGCTGTGGCTTTTGATCGTCGGCGGTTTTCTGGTGTTCCTCGCGCAATATCTGCTATCACGGTCCTATGCCGCAGCTGATGCCAATTTCGTCCAGCCTTTTGATGATCTGAAGCTCATCAGCAATGTGCTGATCTATGGTCTGTTCTTCGGCTATTGGCCTGCCGGCATCATCTGGCTGGGGCTTGCCATGATCATGGCAGCGTCGATCTTCCTGCTCTTGCAGGAACGGCAAAAGCTGGAGCAACAGCTCAAGGTGGCGTAGCAGCCGTTCACCAGCTCGGCTTGCATTTGGCAGGGAGGCCCGGTGCCGGCGTCACCTTGCCCTTCTTGTTCCACTGTCCAAGGTCGCCCGCATTCACGCGGCTGAAGTCGAAGCGCGCGGTTTCCTTTCCGTTGAACTGCCAGTTGCTGCAAAAGGTGGTGAGTTGCTGCACCAGGTTCCAGCGGCCGCTGGCCAGAAACTCCTTCGAACGCGGCCAGCCGGTGGACATGGCAAGCCAGCAGAATTGGGCCAGCTTCTTGTCGAGCAGATATTCGCACACGAGACCACTGCCATAACCGCCGACGCGGTAGCGGCCATCGGCCTTCAGCACGCGGTTGACCTCACGGAAATAATGGTCGACGTGCGGCAGCATGTGGCGTCCCCGGAGTTCCGGCACCGGCAACCGGAAATGCGCGGTCCGATAGACGCGGAAGCGTTCGTAGAATTTGAGGTGCTTGCGGAATGACGGATCGGCCTTGAGCAGTTTGGCGCGCCGCTCAGGGGGCGCGGGCCCGCCCTTGTGCAGCCCGAATTCATAGGCCACATCCTTCAGCGTCTGGTCCACGCCGTCGACCGCAAAATAAATGGCCGATCCCGAAGGCTGGCCATTGGCTGCGGCAATCTTGAGGGCTTCGCGGGCATCCTTGGCTCCCCTGCTCTTGTCCAGAAACGTCTCGGGGTCGGAGTTTTCGTGCTGGAAAATCGTCAGGATGGAAAAGCCCGCCGCCAGAATGGCATCCGACTCCTTGGGGAAGAGCGACTTGCATGTCGTCTCATCGTCGACCCAGTCGTAGTAGCGCGCAATGGTCCTGATGCCCAAAGCCTTGAACGCCTGAACACCAGTCTTGCCGCTCTTGGTGGTGATCGTGGTCACGGGTTGCGACAGGTCAACGACCGGGTACTGCTTGTGCGTGTTGCACGACGGCGCCGCTGCGACCGACACCGCGAGAAGGCACAGCAACGCCAATCCTGTAAGAGGCAGTCGCATCATGAAAAAAGATCCCTTTCTTCGGCGTGTGGATGGTCAGTTGTGTTCGCTACTCCCAAACTCCATCGGCTTCCCTGACGTGATCCGGGATCAACCAGCCGAACCAGACTTTCAGCATGCTGGTCGACCGTGTAAAGCATTGGTTTCCTACAATAGACCAACTTGGACTATGAGGACTTTTTCTCTCCATCCTCACTGGAAAGCGCCCCAATGATCTCCTCGAAATCCTTGGTCTCGCGGAAGTTCTTGTAGACAGAGGCAAAGCGCACATAGGCCACGTCATCGAGGTTTTTCAGTCCCTCCATCACCAGTTCGCCAATCTGTTCCGACTTGATCTCGCTTTCGCCCAGGCTTTCGAGTTGCCGCACAATGCCGGAGACCATGCGTTCCACACGCTCGGCATCGACGGGCCGCTTGCGCAGCGCCACCTGGACCGAGCGCGCCAGCTTGTCACGGTCAAAGGGCGTTCTCCGCCCCGATTTCTTGACAACCATCAATTCGCGCAGTTGGACGCGCTCGAATGTGGTGAAGCGCCCGCCGCAATCCGGGCAGGCGCGCCTGCGGCGGATGGCCGAGTTGTCCTCGGTCGCACGGCTATCCTTCACTTGGGTGTCGCCATTGCCGCAGAAAGGACAGCGCATCACATCTCCTTAGATCAGCATGACTTTTGGTGGACCCACCAAAAGTCATAAAAGCTGATCGCATTCAATATGCTGGTGCGTAATCTGATCGCCAAGGTGATTCCACCTTGGCGCATTACGCACTAGCCGTAAATCGGAAACCTCTTGGTCAGCGCCAGAACACGGCGCTTCACGGCGGCCTCGACCTTGCCGTTCTTCTCTTCACCATTGCGGCTCAAGCCATCAAGAACTTCCATGATCATGTGGCCCACCTCGCGGAATTCCGCCTCGCCAAAGCCCCGCGTGGTTCCAACAGGCGAACCCAGCCGGATGCCGCTGGTGATCATCGGCTTTTCGGTATCAAAGGGAATGCCGTTCTTGTTGCAAGTGATGAAGGCGCGGTCCAGCGCCTGTTCGGCGGCTTTGCCGGTGAGGCCTTTCTTGCGCAAATCCACCAGCATCAAATGCGTGTCGGTGCCGCCTGTGGTGATGTCGCAACCGCCGGCAACCATGGTCTCTGCCAGCGCTTTGGCATTTGCCACGACGCGCTTTGCATAGGTTTTGAATGCGGGCTTCAGGGCCTCGCCGAAGGCCACGGCCTTGGCGGCAATCACATGCTCCAGCGGCCCACCGATGATGCCGGGGAAAACAGCGGAGTTGAACTTTTTGCCCAGGTCCCCGTCCTTCGACAGGATCATGCCGCCGCGGGGGCCGCGCAGCGTCTTGTGGGTTGTCGTTGTCACCACATGGGCGTGCTCAACCGGATTGGGGTGCGCGCCACCGGCCACAAGTCCTGCAAAATGCGCCATGTCCACGAAAAGATAGGCGCCCACGCTGTCGGCAATCTCGCGGAAGCGCTTGAAATCGAGGATGCGCGGATAGGCTGAACCTCCTGCAATGATCAGCTTCGGCTTTACTTCCAGCGCCTGACGCGCCAGCGCATCATAGTCGATCTGGTGGTTGTCCTCACGCACCTTGTAGGGTGCAACCTTGAACCACTTGCCGGACTGGTTGACCGGCGACCCATGGGTGAGATGGCCACCACAGGCAAGGTCGAGGCCCATGAAGGTATCACCCGGCTGCAGAAGTGCAAAGAACACCCCCTGGTTTGCGGTGGCACCGGAATGCGGCTGCACGTTTGCATAGGCCGCGCCAAAAAGCTGCTTCGCGCGGTCGATGGCCAGCTGCTCCGACTGGTCCACATATTGGCAGCCGCCGTAGTAGCGGCGGCCCGGATAACCTTCCGCATATTTGTTGGTCATGACCGAGCCTTGCGCTTCCAGCACCGCGCGCGAGACGATGTTTTCCGAAGCGATCAGCTCGATCTCATTCTGCTGGCGCATCAGCTCGGACTGGATGGCCCTCGCCACTTTTGAGTCTGCCTTGGCCAGCTTGTCCTTGAAGAAACCCGGATAGAGCGGCTTTGTTCTTTTTGCTTTACGGACGGGTTTTCTGGCCATGAATCGGGTCTCCGGATATGGGGCGTTGACGGTTCTATACAGCCTCAATTGCGCCGGTACACGGCGAATTGCGACGGAATGTCAGGCGGCGCGGCTGAGGTTGAGGTGCTCCCAAGAGATATCCAGCGCCCTCACCAAACGCTCTATCTCTGCGCGGTCATGGAAAGGGCCGGGTGTGAGCCTGATGCGCTCTGTTCCCTTCGGTACGGTCGGATAGTTGATGGGTTGCACATAGATCGCGTGGTCCTCCAACAGGCGATCGGTCAAGGCTTTGCAGCGTTCAGGATCGCCAACCAGCACGGGAACAATATGGCTTTGGTTTGGAATGACCGGGAAACCCATCGTGCGAAGCTGCACCTTGAGAAGGCTTGCGTGCTCCTGCTGGAGCTCACGTTCAACTTGCGAGGATTTGAGGTGCCGGATCGAGGAGATGGCACCTGCGGCAATGACCGGCGAGAGCGAGGTTGTAAAAATAAATCCGGCGGCGAAAGAGCGGATGGCGTCAATCACGGGGGCGTCGCCTGCCAGATAGCCACCGGCGAGGCCAAAGGCCTTGGCCAATGTGCCTTCCACGATGTCGATTTCGGCGAGGAGCCCTTCCCTTTCGGCGATGCCGCCGCCACGCTTGCCATACATGCCAACGGCATGAACCTCATCCAGGTAGGTCATGGCACCATGCTTGCGCGCCAGGGCGCAGATGTCCGCGATGGGTGCCACATCACCATCCATGGAATAGACCGATTCAAATGCAATGAGCTTGGGCCGGGCCTCATCAAGCGATTCCAGTTTCACCTTCAAATCGTTGATATCATTGTGTTTCCAGATGATCTTTTCGCAACGGCCATGACGTATTCCCTCAATCATGGAGGCATGGTTGTTGGCATCGGAAAGGATAACGCAGCCGGGGAGCAACTGGGCCAAGGCCGACAGGCCGGCGGCATTCGCCATATAACCTGAATTGAAAAGCAGGGCCGCCTCCTTGGCATGGAGGTCCGCCAACTCCCGCTCAAGGGCCACGTGGTAGCGCGTGGTGCCGGCAATGTTGCGGGTGCCGCCAGAACCCGCCCCCATTTCATCAAGCGCACTGTGCATGACTGAAAGCACGGCCGGGTGCTGGCTCATGCCGAGATAGTCATTGGCGCACCAGACTGTGATTTCCTTCTCGCCACCGGGAAAGTGGACAATGGCCTTGGGATAGCGGCCGCGCAGGCGGCTCAACTCGGCAAATGTGCGGTAACGCCCTTCCGACCGCAACCGCTCCAAAGCCGACGTGAAAGCATTGCCATAGTCAAACCGCGCCATGGAACCAGCCAGTGTCAGTTGGCCGCAGTCACTGGCTTTTTCTTTTCCAGCGCCGCTGCCTTGCAACCGTCTGGCAGTTTGCCATCCTTGTCGGGCTTGCAATCAAGCTTCTTGGCCTTGGCTGTTGCAGTTGCCGGGGCCTTCTTTTTTGACGTTGCACCGTCAGTTGCCTCGGTTGCCGCGACTTTATTGCCCGTGGCCTTCACCTTCTTCTTGGCCACCGCACCGTCAGTTGCCTCTGCTGAGGCAACCTTGCTGTCCGCAGCCTTCACCTTCTTCTTGGCGACCTTCTTGATCGCCTTTTTCTTGGTCGCAGCTATCTGCTCCTTGCGCCATGACGACCAGTCAAACAAACCCGCAGATGATTTCTTGCCTGTGGCTTTTGACTTGGCTGCTGTGGAGGCCGTCAGTTTCTTTTTTGCCTCTGAATCCTTCTTGAGAGTGGCAGAGCCCGACGAAACCCTCTTGCCATCTTCATCCTGGTCTGAACCAAACAGCGAGAATTTCCTGCCCGGATCATTCTTCGATTTGCGCTTGCCAAAACTGAAGAAACCACCACCGCCAAAGGTGTCGTCAACCTCCGCCACAAGCCGCGGCAGGGGCTTCAGGACAAAGCGCTGCCCTTCCGGGCTGAGCTCACCAACCGGCATGGGCTGGCCAACGATGAAGCCCGAACCATCAAGATTGTAGATGTCACCACGGAATGCCACGGTTCCACCTGTCGCGGGCCATGCCGTGAGATAGACCACGCGCAGTTGCGGGGGCGTCAACAGCTTGACGTCCCGGCGCTCAAGGGTCTCCGCCAGTGTCGCGATTTCAGCTTCGCCGATGCCGTCCTGGCCATTCAATATCCAATTGACCAGCAGAGGCATCTGCTGGACGCGAATGCAACCAGACGAGATAAAGCGGTTGTTGATGTCAAAATATTGCTTCTCAGGCGTATCGTGGAGATAGATGCCAAAGGGGCTTGGAAAATTCACCTTGGCGGTCGCCATGGCGTTTCCGGGGCCCGGCTCCTGGCGGAAATGGTAGTTGTCAGGAACGACGCGCCGCCAATTGATCCTGCCGGGATCGACTTCCGGCCCGCCGACGCCATCAAATACCTTCATGTTCATGTCGCGCAAAACACCCGGTCCGCCACGCAATTTCGGAATGATGTCTTTTTCGACAATGGAGACGGGGGCATTCCAATAGGGATTGAAATTGATATCGGACACCGCCGCCATGACAACCGGCGATGGCCGTTCCGGGCGCCCGACAACGGCGTTGTGCCTTGAAAACACCCGGCCATTGGCGACTGCCTCAATCTGCTGGGCAGGCACATTCACAACAACATAGCGGTCACCCAGGCTCTCGGCATAAGCCCCAAGGCGCGGAATGTTGGCCTCAATGGCCGCCAGGCGGCGTTGTGCCGGTACATTCAATGCCTCAATCGTGGGTCCATCCAGATTGCCGGTCACGGCCAGTCCCAAATTCTGCTGGAAGCGGCGCACACCATCTTCAGTGGCAGAAGTGTAGATTTGGGCAAACTCACCTTGGGCGGCTTCCGGCCTGACATAGCCTTCCAAGTACAGACGCTGATTGAGCGCCACGACACCCTTGCCGGTTGACCCCTTCTTCAGGCTGGACCGTGAAACCTTGGGAAAGCCACCCTCCGCCATGATCCTGCGATAGCGCTCGGCCGCATTGCGGAGCGCATCTGCTCCGCCAACCGCCAGCATGGGCGCGACGTTCTTTGCGACGAGGATTTCAGTCTCAGTTGTTGATTTGCCACCACCTGCCACAACGCCGTGGCCGCCATTGGCGTTGCTTGTGACAGAATTCACTTGCCCTTTTTTCTTGCCCCTGAGGCGTGCAAAAAATGTATCCAATGCCTGCTCCGCCGCGCGATCCTCGGCAACTGCCTGCTGGGCCTTCAGCACGCCCGGTGCGATCGGAGCGAACAACAGCACGACCGCCAGAAGCGCCGACAGACAAGCAAATCTTTTTGCAAAAACGATCATCAATTCAATTACCTCAATCCAGCCGGACGCCCGTCGCACCGCTTTAACATTGCGGCAGCGCCACGTCAAAAACTGGATGGCATGATCGCGGAATCGCGGCAGATTCGAGGCATTTGGGGCGTGGCGCCGCTTTTTCCGCAAGGAACCGGGCCGCCAGCGCCAATTTCTTAGTCAACTGCGGCAATAATGCAACAGGCCCCCGCCCCAAATGGAGGCGAAGGCCACTTGCCCCGTTTTCGGCTGCTACAGACGATAGAGGATTTGGTCAGTCCAGAAGCGCTCAAGGCGGGTCAGCGCCTTGTTGATACGGTCAAACTCCTCGACGGTGAGGCCGACGACCTCTTCCACGGCCTGAAGCTGGCGATTGTAGAGGGCATCAACACGGCGGCGCACATCATGGCCCTTGTCCGTCAGGCTAATGCGTACTGAACGCTTGTCGTTTGCCGAGCGCTCATGGTTCACATAACCCGACTCGACCAGTTTCTTCAGATTGTAGGAAACATTTGAACCCTGGTAGTGGCCGCGCGTCTTCAGTTCGCCCGCCGTTAGCTCTGCATCCGAAATGTTGAACAGCAACAGGGCCTGAACCGGATTGACTTCCTTTTCACCCGTCCGCTCAAAGTCATCCTTGATAACGTCGAGCAAGCGGCGATGCAGACGCTCGATCAGCGTCAGCGCTTCCATGTAGCGATGTTTGATGTTCTGGCGCTTGGCCTCAACAGGCTGCAACGCCAGGTTTCCCAACACGTGTGTTGTCATTTGACCACCTATTTCCCTTTGTCAGCAGGAGCGGATTCTTGTTTTGAAATGTCCGCTTCCCGAGTGTGGTCAAATTACTGCGGTTCCCTTTAAGTTGGGCTGAACAGTCTCGGTAAATTTGGTCTTATATTTTCGCTTTTTTTGCAACTGTTTAGCTGACAGTTTACGGCTGGTTCGCGAGCAGGATTAACCGCTGGTGCATGTCCTGGCCTGCCGGTGTTCAACAGGAAGATCGGGCGGCCCTGATTTCGGCGGCGCGCAGCAGTCGACGCACAGTAACCTTGTTGCTTGCGGAGACGGCGTTGCGATGCTGCCGAAGCACTCCTGCATACATGCCCTTGAGTGTTTTCAGTGGCAGGTTGCGGCAGCGCCGCTCCCGATAATAGGTCTCCGCTGTCGCGGCATAGACCCTGACCGCCTGAGATGAACGGCCAGCAGTCTGCTGTTTGACCTTTCTTGCGGTTTCTCCGGCGACAGGCTTGCGCCTGGGTGGCGGATTGTGATCGCGCTGCGCCACGACCGCAATTCTTGATGGTTCAGGCACCGTTTCGCTGGCCCCACTTACAACCGTTTGACTTGGCGCAAGGGGAGGCTCCGGTGGTCGCGCCGGATTTTTGTCGTTTTCCCTTGCACCTGGCAAGAGCGTGGAAGTCGGCGGAAATTGCGACTTGGGCATTTGACGGGAGCCCTCCAAATCACTGATCGCCATGGCGGTGCGCGCAGCCCTCAAGGTATCGCGCACCATCTTGGCGCTGTCTTCGTTGCAAGCGGCACTGGCTGCAATTGCCCTGCCCTTGGCAATTGCCTCGCGCGCGATCTTCACTGATTGTTTTTTGGCCAGGGAAATTTCTGCGCGGGCGACCAGGTTCGTGAGCTGCTCGCGCTCTGCCCGGTCAAGTGCCACACAATCATTGTCAATCATCCACGCCTGGGCCAGGAGTTGCGTTGCATACTCGGCGGAGGAAGTCGCGTGTACGCCGGTACTGACCAACCAGAAAAGTGCCGCAACGAATACCGCGAGTCTTGTCATGTGTCCCCACCCAGTTGCCCACATCCGACGAGGTGCCCGTGGGGCAACTACTGCCCTTATGCTTAATTTTCGATCCACCCGGGCCAAACCATCCGAAGGTTATGGTTAACGAATGGCTGACGGAGCGGCCAAATTCTTGTCGATCTGGCGGTTCCGCCTGACCGGAAAGCAGGCTAAAGACACGCAAATGAAGCAGCAAAACCCATTCAAAGGGCCGACAGGCGCCTTCCCTGCAACAAGGCTTCGCCGCAATCGAAAGGCTCCGTGGGCGCGGGCGCTCGTCAGCGAGCATTCGCTATTGCCCAGTGATCTCATCTGGCCAATATTCGTGATCGAGGGTGATGGCCGGGAAGACGCCATTGCCTCCATGCCGGGGGTGGCGCGGCAATCGATTGACGTTGCCGTGCGCCGCGCTGCAGAGGCCTGCAGCCTTGGCATTCCGGCGATTGCCCTGTTCCCCTATACTGACACTGCCCTTCGCGATGACACCGGGAGCGAGGCCCTGTCGCCGGACAATCTTGTCTGCCGTGCGGTGCGCGCCATCAAGAAGGCCGTGCCGGACATCGGCATCATGTGTGACGTCGCCCTTGATCCCTATACCAGCCATGGCCACGATGGCCTGCTGCGGAACGGGCGCGTCGTCAATGACGAGACACTGGACGTGCTTGTGCGTCAGTCGCTTGTCCAGGTTGAATCGGGCTGCGACATCGTTGCGCCCTCGGACATGATGGATGGCCGGATTGGCGCCATCCGCACAGCGCTTGAAAAGGCGGGGCATACAGACACGCAGATCATGGCCTACGCGGCAAAATACGCATCAGGCTTTTATGGCCCGTTCCGGGACGCCGTCGGTTCCAGCGAAAAACTCAAGGGTGACAAGCGCACTTATCAGATGGACCCGGCCAATAGCGATGAGGCCTTGCGCGAAGTTGCTCTCGACCTTGCTGAAGGCGCCGATATGGTGATGGTGAAGCCCGGAATGCCATACTTGGACATCCTGGCCCGCGTGAAACGCGAATTTTCCGTGCCCACATTCGCCTACCAGGTCTCAGGCGAATACGCCATGCTGATGGCGGCCTGCAACAATGGCTGGCTTGATCCTGCCAAGGTCATCCCCGAATCCCTGATCGCTTTCAAGCGGGCGGGTGCCGACGGCATCCTCACCTATTTTGCGCTGGACGTTGCGAGGGGACTGCAAAAGCGCTGAGGTTCACGTGTTCAACCGGGCGATCAGGCTTGATGTGTCCCAACGCTTGCCTCCCTGTTTCTGGACTTCAGAGTAGAACTGGTCAACCAGGGCCGTGACCGGAAGGTGGGAGCCATTGCGGCGCGCCTCCGCCAAACAGATGCCAAGATCCTTGCGCATCCAATCCACCGCAAAACCGAAATCAAATTTTCCGGCAATCATGGTCTTGTAGCGGTTCTCCATCTGCCAGGATCCCGCCGCCCCCTTGGAGATCACGTCCACGACCTGGCCCATGTCGAGACCGGAATTCATGCCGAAGTGGATGCATTCGGCCAGGCCCTGGACGACACCTGCGATGGCAATCTGGTTGCACATCTTTGCCAGTTGGCCACTGCCTGCCGGACCCAGGAGTTTCGACATGCGGGCATAAGCCATGATCAGTGGCTCAGCCTTGGCATAGTCACCTGCCGCACCACCGCACATCACCGTCAATTGGCCATTTTCCGCTCCCGCCTGGCCGCCGGAAACGGGCGCATCAATAAAACCAATTCCGCGGCTGGCTGCGGCGGCATGAAGTTCTCGGGCGACATCGGCAGAAGCCGTGGTATGGTCCACAAACACGCTGCCCGGTCTCATTCCCGCAAAAGCGCCGTTGCTGCCCAGTGTGATACTGCGCAAGTCATCATCGTTGCCCACACAGGCGAAAACAAAATCAGCACCCTCGGCCGCCGCAGCGGGTGATTCGGCGGCCCGGCCCCCGTTTTCGTCAACCCATCGCCTGGCTTTTTCCGGCGTCCGGTTGAAAACTGACACCTTGGCCCCTGATTTTGCAGCCAGGTGACGGGCCATCGGGAAGCCCATGACGCCCAGTCCAATCCATGCCGCATGAACGCCCATAAGCGCCTCTCCCACTGAATTTCCCGATGCTGTTCAATAGAGCAACCTGAGTTTTGGTGGAACCACCAAAACTCAGATAAGTTGCCCGGAAATCAATATACTGGTGCGTAGTCTGATCGCCAAGCGTCCCGTCTTGGCGCATTACGCACGAGGCCACAGGGCATGCCCTTGCCAACACTCTTGCGGCGCTGTGCAATGCCGGACATAAATGGGTGTGTGGAGTGTCCTGCTTGACCATTGAACGCCGCAATTTTCCCCAGTTTTTTATCACGGCGCCAAGCCCATGCCCCTACTTGCCCGGGCGCCTGGAACGCAAGGTGTTCACGCATTTGGTGGGGCCGGATGCGCGGCACCTGAATACACAGCTTTCACAAGGGGGATTTCGCCGCAGCCAGAACATCGCCTACAGGCCGGCATGTGATGGCTGCCAGTCCTGCGTCTCCACGCGGGTGCCGGTCAAGACTTTCAAATGGACACGCAGTTTCAGGCGGGTGCAGGCCCGCAATGCCGATCTGCACGTCACCGTTGTCAAGGCCCAGGCCACGAGCGAGCAGTTTTCGCTGTTCCGCGCCTATATCGACACGCGCCATTCGGAAGGCGGCATGGCGAACATGACGGTGCTGGATTTTGCCGCGATGGTGGATGACAACCTCGTTGACAGCCGCATTGTCGAGTACCGCCTTCCACCACAGGACGACGGCAGGCCGGGGGAACTTGTCGCAGCCGTGCTGGTTGATGTGCTGGGCGACGGGCTTTCGATGATTTACAGCTTTTATGAGCCCGCGTTCGAACCACGCAGCCTTGGCACCTACATCATCCTCGACAATATCCTGCGGGTCGGGCGCATGGGCCTTTCGTATGTTTACCTCGGTTACCTGGTCAAGGACAGCGCCAAGATGCGCTACAAGTCCCGGTTTTTGCCGCAACAGCGACTCGGTGTAGAGGGCTGGACGACCCATAGCGTCTGAGCAAATTCGCGTTGTGGAGGGGCGGCATGGCAGAGGGAAGAATTGACCATGGGCAAGGTGGGGTTGGCTGATCCTCTGGGTGCGGCGCGGATGTGCACGGACCTGGAGGACATGCTCTGTGAGATCGGCTACTCAGTCACAAACTCTGAGGACATGGGCGCACTCAGTGAGACCAAAATGATTGTCCGGGGGCATCCCTCTGCCCCCATGCATGATTCCAGTGTTGCGGTGCTTGACGGTGGCAGGGCTTTCTGGATGCAACTGGTCGACAATGCCACCGGCAATGTCGTTGGCTTGCAGGCCTATCGCTGCGATCAGGTTGACACGAATCTTGCCGATTGGTGCGTCAACTACATGATCGGAATCTATATGCGCAGGCAGGAGCTTATGGTTCCAAGCCACGTGAGCCCGCCTTCCGGCAGCATTGCCCTGCGCCTCGCCGGCAGGCTCGTATACCACGGTGAGTGCTGGATCAGCCAAAATGTCCGAAACAGGAAGGTGTTTGAGGTTTTCGTCAGACTTGGAACGCTGCTGTCGCACATCAAGTGGCAGCCAGATGCCGTATGGGCGCTGGTCAATGAGCAAATGGCGCGCAATGGCTTCCATACCAGGGCAGGCTATACAATCATCGAAAAGGGTTTTCTGCGCTGGCTGTGGGCGTCGGAAGGGGTGGCACCCGTCGAGTTCCTGATTGCCGTGGAGCGGGATTCAATCGAAGCGATGATTGATGAACATCTCACTACAGGAGAGAGATATCCACCGGAGCAATCTCGCATATCACCTTGACTTTGGCCTCACCCGGCAACGTGGACTTCTCCGACAAAATGACCCGCTGGTAGTGCATCCACTGCACTTCGCTGTCCGGTTTCACCATGGCCGCCAAGACGTGGTCATAGATGGGCCTGCCTTCCGCAATCGCCTTGAAGTATGAGCGCGATACCACCTTGTCGTAGCTGTGGCCGGTCTGGCACGGATAGGAAACCGGGACCACGCCCCAGATGCTTGCAAGGGCCGAGTTTCTGCCCACGCTTTCAACAGAATGAAGCTCGGCATTCATGTCAACTTTGCATATGACCGCCTTGTCGTCGGGTATGCTTCCGCTGTTGAATGCGACCCTCAGGATTTCAGGCATGAGGCGATGTTCCTCATCGAACGGGACAACAAAAGTTCTCTGCGACAGCCGCACGTCCGCTTTTGAGAACAGCACATCAAGGCGCTGCCGGGCGCCGATGACATTGTCTATCGTCTCCTCGAACCATCCGCCGTTGAAGTAGCGCAATGTCACGGGAGCCTCGCACGTCACAATGAATTCCGAGAGAAACATGAGTGATGACCAGTTGGCACCGAACATGACCCAGTGCACGGTGGTGCCTGCACTTGCGCACTCAAGTTTCACAAGTGAGTGGTCGTGGAGCAGCCGTCTGTCGGATAAGGCTGTCCCGTCCGGTTTTTGAGGGCGCTGGCAAATGGCGCCACCGCTGATCCATAGTTCAAGATTGTTCATGAGCACACGCAACTCTGAGATTACGGTGACCCATCCCAGAATACAGGTCTCCAAAGCATCAGACTATTTGCAACCCATAAACAGCTTGTTAACGCCGTCGGCACGGGAAGAAAATATTCGCGCGCATTTGCCGTTATTCACCAAGATCACGGACATATTTTTGCATCAGCTGGATCAAAGGACTTTGAAACCGACCTCGGCGCAGGCTGAAACGACACTGACGGCATGGTCGTGGGTGTTTTCCAGACGCGGCAAAATAAGCCTGTGGTATGGAACCCAGCGCTGCACAGAGTCAGGAAACCGGAACATGGCCAGCACGTGCTCGTAAAGCGGACGCTTTTCAGCAACAGCCCGCTCGTAGGATGCATTGGTGGTCTGGTTGTAGGAACCGAGGCTTTGACACGGCCAACTCGTCGGTTGGGTTCCCCAGATCCGGGCAATTGCGGATTTTGGTCCCACATTCCGGACAACAAACTGCTCCTGGGCGGGTTCATAGCCGCACTCGATTGCGTAGTCTTCTGCTGGCACGCGGCTCAGCCACACATCCTGCAGCAGGGCCGGCATGGCCTCGGGATCAGCGGCTTCCTCCCGCACAAAGATCCTTCCGGGCAGGTACCGGTCACCGCGGATGATCAGGTCGTCAATGCGATTTCTGGCTGGCTGCAATTCGGTGAAATGCTCCTCAAACCATCCTCCCGCGTTGAACCGCAGGAAAAATGGTGGGGAGCATTCATGCAGGATTTCGCCGACATGAATGAGTGATGCAATGTTTGGCGCATGCACGTGCCAGCGCACCTCTGTACCCATGTCGCCTGCGTAAAGCCGGACAGCCTCGGTGCCGGCGGTCAATGGACTGCCTGCCCGCACTTCGAGACCCCGTGAAAACCAGCGCAACCTGCCGGACATTCTCAACTTTCACCTGACCGCGCGACGCGACAGCGCGCGCCTCACTCCCAACTGGACTCTTCGATCATGCGCAGCAATTGCCCTGTGTCCAGTCCGACCGGAAAACAGAGTTAAGCCGCTAGATCAGCGTGACTTTTGGTGGACTCACCAAAAGTCACAAAAGCTGATCGTAGTTAACATGCTGGTGCGCAATCTGATCGCCAAGGTAATTCCATCTTGGCGATCAGATTACTCACCAGGCCCCTCCCTCCGGCTCAAAAGCCAAAGCGGTTGTTCTTGGGGAAGCCCTTTGGCGGCAAGCGTCCCGCCTGGGCCCGCTCACCCACCCAATCCTTGGTATCTGTCACGTTGAACTCGCGCCCGGAGGAATCCTTCCAGGCCAGCCCGTCACGCAACCTGAAGACTGAGACATCCGACAAGCCGCCATCCTTGAATTTTTGCAGCCTGAGGCCCTTGCCACGCGTCATCTCCGGCAACTCCGCCAACTTGAAAATGAGGAGTTTGCGGTTGTCACCGATGACGGCAACGTGGTCAGCCTGCGGCGACACGGGAACACAGACCTGCGCTTCCACTGGTGCCTTGATGTTCAGGACTTGCTTGCCTTTGCGGGTGTTGGCCACGCACTCATCTTCCGGCACCACAAATCCGTCGCCTTCGCTTGACGCCACCAGTCTTTTGCCACCCGGCACTGCGACAAAAACCGCCACCACCTGGTCTGTGGCATCCACGTCGGCCATCAGCCGCACCGGCTCACCATGCCCCCTGCCGCCAGGAAGTTTTGCCGCCTCAAGCGTGAAGAACTTTCCCGATGACGAGAACAGCATGATCTTGTCTGTCGTCATCGCCTTGACGATGAATTTCTCCCGGTCACCGTCCTTGTATTGCAGGATCGACGCATCCTCCAGATGGCCCTTCATGGAACGGATCCAGCCTTTTTCAGAGCAGACCACGGTGATGGGTTCTTTCTCCACCATGATTTCTTCGAGTTCGGCGTGCACGTCAGGTGCTTCCGCAAAATCAGTGCGGCGCTTCCCGAGCGCCGACTTCTTTGAGTATTTTTCCTTCACCGCCTTGATTTCGGTGGCCACCGTGTCCCACAGATGCTCCTCTGACGTGAGCAGCGCCCGCAACCCCTTTTGCTCCGCGGTCAGAACATCATGTTCCCGGCGGATTTCCATTTCCTCCAGTTTGCGCAGTGACCGCAGACGCATGTTGAGAATGGCCTCTGCCTGGGTCTCCGTGAGGTCAAACCGCCTGATCAACACCGCCTTGGGTTCATCGTCCTCACGGATGATGCGGATCACCTCGTCCAGGTTCAGATAGGCAATGAGGTAGCCACCCAGGACATCCAGCCTGCGGGCAATTTCAGCAAGACGGAAATTGCTGCGCCGCACAAGCACTTGTTTGCGATGGTCAAGCCATTCGCGCATCACATCACGCAGGGACATGACGCGCGGCACCCTGCCTTCAGACAGGACATTCATGTTGAGCGGGATGCGGGTTTCGAATTCCGTGCTGCGGAAGAGCTGTTCCATCACAACCTCGGGCTCAAGGTTGCGGCTCTTGGGCTCTATGACGACGCGAACATCTTCTGCCGACTCATCGCGGATGTCTGCGACCAGGGGCAGCTTCTTGTCCTGCATCAGTTCGGCAACCCGTTCGATCAGCCGTGATTTCTGCACAAAATAGGGAATGTCGGTGACAACGATTTGCCATCCGCCGCGGGGCAGTTCCTCCTTCGCCCAGCGGGCGCGCACGCGAAAACCGCCCTTGCCGGTGCGATAGGCCTCAACAATGCTGTCGCGGCTGTCGATGACAATGCCACCTGTCGGAAAATCCGGACCCAAAACAAACTGTGTGAGCTTGTCGACGCCGGCGTTGGGAAACTTGATGAGGTGCATGGCTGCCTCACAGAGTTCAGCCGCATTGTGCGGCGGAATGGACGTCGCCATGCCAACTGCAATGCCCGTGGCACCATTGGCCAAAAGGTTTGGAAATGCGCCGGGCAAAACCACTGGTTCCTGCACTGATCCATCATAGTTCGGCCGGAAGTCCACGGTGTCCTGGTCAAGCCCATCGAGCAACAGGCTGGCAACATCGGTCATCCGCGCCTCGGTGTAGCGATAGGCCGCAGCGCCATCACCATCAATGTTGCCGAAGTTTCCCTGGCCGTCGATCAGCGGATAGCGAGATGAAAAATCCTGGGCGAGACGCACCAGTGCGTCATAGATCGACTGGTCACCATGGGGATGATAACCGCC
>JANPDD010000221.1:0-5900 GCA_031431295.1 Hyphomicrobiales bacterium
GTGTCATACATGTGCCAGCGCCAATCATCAGCCCCCATGTTGCCAAGCGATGCGGCAATGCCACCTTGCGCCGCCACGGTATGCGAGCGCGTGGGAAAAACCTTGGTGATGCAGGCCGTCTTCAATCCCGCTTGTGACGCGCCGAGTGCAGCGCGCAGGCCAGCACCGCCAGCCCCCACGACCACCACATCAAAGGAGTGGTCCGTGATGGGATAGGCGCGGGCGCCAATGGAAACAGTTTTCGGCGCCTTGGATTTTTCGGGAACGGCCATCAGTTTGCAAAGCTCAATGTCAGGATGGAATGGGCGGCAACCGCAAAAAGCACAGCGGCAAACGCATTGTTCAGAATGATCGCCGCATATTTGCGGGCGTGGCTGTGCACATAATCCTCAATGATCACCTGCATTCCAAGCCGCATGTGCCAGAAGACATTGGCCATGGTGAGCAGCAGAGCCACGGAAATCACGGGATTGTGCAGGCTTGTCTGCACCTCGAGGCGGCTGGCCCCCAGATGTGTCACCACAAACCAAAGCCAGAACAGCAGCAGCGGAACATTGAACAGGGCCGTCAGGCGCTGCTGCCAAAAATGCCCGGTGCCTGACTTGGAAGCGCCGAGACCACGCGCCGCCTTCAAAGGTGTTTTCAGGCTCATGGCATTGTCCCATTGGGCATCACCCCATAGGCAACAGCCCAGAGCAGGATAGTGAGAACAATGGAGCCAATCAGATTGGCCCGCGCCAATATTTCAACCGTGCCAAGGGCATAACCGCGCCCCGTGTCCCAGAGGAAATGGCGAAGCCCCCCAAGGGCGTGGTGAATGAGGGCCCACGTGAAGCCAAACAACACGAGGCGGCCAAACCAGTGACCGAAAAAACCCTGGGCGCAATCAAACAGGCTCTCCGAGTTGGCGGCGGCAAAAAGCCAGCCGACAAACAGCACGGTGCCAAAGAACAACGCCGCACCCGTGATGCGGTGGGCAATCGACATCATCATCGACAGCATGGGCTTGTAGATTTGCAGGTGCGGGGAGAGCGGTCGCTGAACCTGTATTTTCTCAGCCATTCTCATGCCTCAAAGGTTGTGTCACTCTTCTAGCTGGTGCAGTGCACAATGGCAAATTCAACAGGGGGTTACCACGGCAGTGAGGTCATAGCTTGGGGCGGATGGGGCGGCATATTGGTCTCCGGTTGGCAATGGCGGCGGTTTTGCTTGTTGCGGCGGCCTATGGGGCCTCGCGTGCGGGACTGTTTGTATGGCCCCGCCATTACGACCCGTTGGCGCTGCCGGACCTCGCCGAAACCCCGCACTGGCTGACCGGCACCCAGTTCAAACTGGTGGATCTCAATGTCGACAATTGTCTTGCAGCCTTGGCAGGCGTGCAGGTCCCGGCGGCGCGTCAACCCAGCCGGGTCCAAAACCACAGCTGCACGCGGGACGGCACAATCATCCTTTCACGGCTCTCTTCGGCCCGCTTGCGGGCGGAAGAAACGCGCTGTGCCGTTGCCGCCAGGCTTTACATGTGGGAGCGCCACGTGTTGCAGCCCGCTGCCCAGCAGATGCTGGGGGAAGGCATCACTGAAATCCAGCACTTTGGTTCCTTTTCCTGCCGCCCCATGCGGGGCAGTAGCAGCATGAGTGAACACGCCACAGCCAATGCATTCGACATTTCCGGATTCAAGACCACCAGCGGACGGAACATCAGCCTCAAGCACGACTGGGGCGCGTCCACGCCGAAGGGCAGGTTCCTCACTCTTGCCCGCGAAGGACTGTGCGACTGGTTCAACGTCACGCTTTCACCTGACTACAATGCCGACCACGCCGACCATTTCCATGTGGACATGGGCTGGTATCGCAGTTGCCGCTGATCTTCGCGCGGCAAACAGGGTAAGTGTCCGGCATGGACAGGTTGGAATTCAGGTTTTCAACGAAACTCTGGCTCTACTCCGGCAAGGGTGCGTGGCATTTCCTGACCTTGCCTGCGGACGCTGCTGATGCCATCCGCTTTTTCAATAGCGCCGTGCGGGGCTTCATGCCCATCCCGGTGACAGCAACAATCGGCGACACAAGCTGGAAAACGTCGGTATTCCCGGATTCGAAGTCCGGGTCCTATGTGCTGGCTGTCAAGTCCGCCGTGCGAAAGGCGCAAGGGCTTCGGGACGGCGATGAAGTAGCCGTTCACCTTGTCCTCAAAACAGGTTAGCGCGCTTCCCCGCTTGATGGAATCATCAAGTCGAAACGGAATCGCGCCAACTCAATATGTTGGAGCAAATCCTGATCGCAAAAGTCTTCAACTTTTGCGGGATTTGCTCTAGACATCGGTGATGATAGACTATGTGACTTCGGCACTCGCAACACTTCTGGTGGTGGCTGACCCCCTTCTTCTCTGCGGCTTGTTTCTCGGGCTGACAGCCGAAATGAATGAGGCGCAACGCCGGGAGGTGGCGCTTCGCGGTTCCATCATCGCCTTCTGCATCCTGCTGGTGGCAGGACTGGGTGGGGCAAAGTTGCTGGATCTCGTGGGCATCTCGCTTTCGGCTTTCCGCATCGCTGGCGGACTTCTGCTGCTTTCAACCGCTGCTGAAATGGTTTTCGACCGGCGGAGCCAGCGCCAACAGGCCATAACCACAACCGCCATCACAATCGACCACATCAGGAACATCGCCGCCTTTCCGCTGGCCATTCCACTGATCGCGGGGCCAGGCGCCATTGCCGCGATGATTCTGCTGGCGAGCCGCGCCAACGGCGAATACGACAAGCTGGGTGCGCTCTTTGCGGTCACCGCCGTGGTCATGCTGGCCTGCTACATCTGTTTTCGCCTGGCCCACCCCATTGCCAACACGCTTGGCATTACCGGTCGCGCTGTTGTCACGCGCCTGCTCGGCATCGTCCTCGCGGCCCTGGCTGTCCAGTTTGTGATCGACGGCATTCTCACGCTTGTGGGATAAGCTCCTCGCGGCCAAAAGGGACCGCGAAACGCTTGCCCGAAAATCGCGGCTGAAAAACTTGCCCCTCGTCAATCAGGGCCTCACCGGGCCGGTATCCGCTGAACCGGGCTTCTTCGCCGGAGACTTCCTGCGACGTTATATCATCGAAACGGGCATCATCGACGGCCTGTTCACTCAATGCTGCAGCAACGAGTTGTGGGACCTGATCTGCCACATCTTCGGCATAGGTGTCAGAATGATGGACTGCATTCTGGTCCGCGTCGTCCGGGGTATGGTAATAGCGGGCCACTCTATTGCCAAATCCGGGGGCATATTCATCGTGCGGCACCAGTGCCGGGCGTGGCGCACGCCGGGCCGGAATGTGAACCCGTGCCGGAACCGGAATATCCACCAGTCGCGGCATATACCGATCCACCGCGTAGTCCTCGCCTGATGCGGGGACAGTGTCGTCGAAGCGGCTTAAATCGGGATCGTCGGCAAAGCCATCGCGGTGCCGATAGGCAGCAAGGGCGGACAATAAAAGGGCTGGCACCGCGAGCACGGTCCAGAACAGCAGTGTCATCAAGGCAACATGGCCAAGGTGTGGAATGTTGGCTTGAACTCCTGCCCCAACCGGGGACGAAATCGGCAAGCTCGTGCCCATGCCAGCGACGACCCAGGTGATCCATGCGGCAGCAAAACTTGCAAATGCCAGGGACATGGCCAGCACCTGGTGAGGGCCAAGCTCACGTGACAGCAGCATCGGCCGTGCATTCATCAGCCACGGCCTTGCAATCACCAGCAGGAAGACAACGCTGCAGGACAGAATGACGAGCAGTGCAATCCTGAGCACCAGCAATGCCGGGGGTGGCAATGTGTTTGAGGTGATAAACTGCAAGGCGAAAAGCCCGCCACTGGAAAAGGCGAACAGCAGGAGGCCTGCGGCCTGGACAGCCATTGCCTGGGAAAAACCCTGCCTGGCTTTTGCATTCCACTCTCTCAGGAAAAAGCAGACGGTGAGATTTTGCAGCAGCGCCACGGCGCTCGCAAACATCAGAATCAGTCCCAGATAATGGGTGACAGACAAAAGTTCCGGATAGTTCATAGCATACCCCGCTCGCATGCCCGCCCACGGATTTATCCGTGCACGGATTGACATTTCGTGATTTGTCTCCGCCGCAGAGCAAGGTCACGCCTGGAGGTGGCGGAAGTGGGGCAGCAATGTTGTGAAAAAAAGAGGACGGAAGGCATGTCGCCCGCTGTCCCAAAGTTATGCTGGCATCGCCAACAACCGCAAAAGACGTTACATCAGAAATGGGAGGATCCATGAAAATCTTGCGATGCAAAATACACCGCAAGGGCCATGCCATTCTCTGGACTGCTCAGCAAATATAAATTTAACTATTTAATATCAATATATTGCGACTTTCTTCGGCAATGCACATATTTTCCTTGAGTGCCTGGACTGACCACAATTTGTGCAATGCACAAGTCAAAAAGGCAGCACTTCAACTGGGCTGATGCTTTTCCAGCCACGCAGAAAAACGCGCCAGCCCGACGCGCAGTTGGGCTTCATCCTTGAGATAGCACATGCGCAGGAAACCCTCGCCTGCCGCACCAAACGCAGCACCTGGCGCAAAGCCCACGTTGGCTTCGTCGACAATCCGCCGGGCCGTCGCAAGTGAATCCGTCATGCCATCGATGGCGAAGAACAGGTAGAAGGCGCCATCAGGAACCTGGAAGCGGATGTTGCCATGTTTGCCCAGCGCCTCCACCACGATATCGCGGTTGCGGCGGGCGGTGGCGACTTGTTCTTCGACAAAGTCATCACCCTCATTCAACGCCGCCGCACAGCCGCGTTGCAGAAAGACCGGCGAACCCGACGTGTTGTATTGGATGAAGCGCTCAAACACCGGGGCCAGTGCCTGGGGGGCCTGAACCCAGCCCTGGCGCCAGCCGGTCATGGCCCAATTCTTCGAAAAAGTATTGCACAGGATCAGTTGTTCCTCAGTGTCGCAGATATCGAGGAAGGATGGTGCCCGGGTACTGCCGCCCCCGCCATGGTAAAAGCGGGAATAAACCTCATCTGCGAGAATCCAGATGCCGCGTGAACGGGCAAAATCACGGATGGCCTTGAGATCGGCAAGGCTCGCAGTCCAGCCCAGGGGGTTTGACGGCGAGTTGATGATGATGGCCTTGGTGCGTGCGGTTGCCGCCGCAAACAGACGGTCGAGATCGAGCGCCCAAGTGCCGTTGGAGAAGATCATCGGCACTTCGACGGGTCTCGTTCCCTGCAGGCGCAGGGGGCCGGCATAATTGGGCCAGGCTGGTGTCGGAATGATCACCTCATCGCCGTCAGCGGCAATCATCTGGATGGCATTTTGAATGGCCTGCATGCCGCCACCCGTCACCAGAAAATTCTCAAGGGTGAAACTGCGGCCGTAGTGCCTGGTGTGGTAGTCCGCCAAGGCCTGGCGCAACTCCGGAATGCCGCGCTGCCATGTATAAAACGTTTCGCCTTTGAGCAGGCTTTCAATGGCGGGACGGCAGAATTTCTCCGGCGTTGGCAAATTGCCTTCACCCGCCCAGAAAGCGATCAGGTCCGGTCGGTTGAAGCCATACATGGCCACATTGACGATGCCGCTGTCGGGCTCAACCTGAGCGGGCTGTGTCAGACGCTGCAACAGTTGGCCAGGTATCATGTCAGGCTTCATGGACAACCTTTGAGCAAAAAGAAAACCAGAGCATGTCCCGCCAAAGTGTGAAGCGGTTTGGCGGCATGGACATGCTCCAATATATTGATTTGGCGCGAGTCCCTTTCGGCGGGATGATTACATCCCGCCGGGATCCGTGCCAGGGGCAATGCACCCGGGCTTCATGCCTGCCTTGCTGTTGGCGGGTTACTTCTTCTTCACCAGCGCGTCGCGGATTTCGGAGAGCAGCGCTTCCGACTTTGTCGGAGCTGGCGGAAGTGGT
>JANPDD010000222.1:0-8580 GCA_031431295.1 Hyphomicrobiales bacterium
GTGCCAGCTACCTGATGATCGGGGGGCTTGGCCTCTATCTTGTGTGGTCGGGCCTGGCGCCACGGGTGGCTGGGCAGGCGTCAACGGCGTCTGACTTTGAAATCGTCAATCCTCTGCCAGGCCCTCTGCCCGCCCATCATCATGCGCATGATGAAAACTGCGGCTGCGGCCATGGCCATGCACCGCAGGCAGCGGACGTCAAAGGGGACTGGTCATGGACGCGGGCTGTGGCGCTCGCCTTCGCGGTGGGGCTTCGCCCCTGCACGGGTGCACTTCTGGTGCTGATGTTTTCCTGGAGCATCGGAATTTTCTGGGCGGGCATTGTTTCGACGCTTGCCATGGCTGCGGGTGTTTTCATCACCATTGCCGCCATCGCTTCACTTGCCGTTTATGGCAAGGCGCTGGCCCTGCGCTTTGCCGGCCTCGACAACCGTTTGCTGGGGCAGACCGTTGCGGCATTGCGCGTCGCATGCGGTGTCGGCATTGCGGCGCTGGGCGGGCTCATGTTCTGGGCCTCGCTGGGCTCCGTCAATGCCATGCTGTGAGGGCTGGATGTTGAGGCGCAATTGCATGTGGTCTACGCGACCACAAGAATTTGTGGGCTATGCCACGCGGCCCACGTAGTGCGTTTGCCCCCGTGCGCGGGCATGGGCGCGAACGGCATCACCAAACGCGCTGAAGAGTTTGACGGAATCAGGGTTCTGCGCGGCTTTGTATTCGGGGTGCCATTGGGTGCCGAAGGCAAAAGTCTTTGCGGCCTTGACCGATACTGCTTCGACAATGCCATCGGGGGCCACAGCTTCTGCGACCAGTCCCGGTCCCAGCTTCTTGATGCCCTGGCGATGGATGGTGTTCACCATGGTTTCGGACTTGCCGAGCAAGCGGTGCAGAAAGCCGTTGGCTGTGATGGAAACGGCGTGGCGTGGCGCATAGCGGACGTCCGTGTCATCGGATTTCGGGGCGCGATGATCGAGGCGGCCCTCGCCCCGCTGCAACTCCGTTTCCAGCGTGCCGCCCATGGCAACATTGAGCTCCTGGAAACCCCGGCAGATGCAAAACAGCGGCATGCCCCGTTCGATTACCGTGCGGATGAGTGTCAGCGTCGTGGCATCGCGGCGGTGGTCATAGGGTTCGTGATCGGCCGTGGGTGTCTCGCCATAGTGAGGGGGATGCACGTTGGAAACAGCACCCGTCATCAACAAGCCATCAAAGTGGCCAAGCAAGCCGTCGAGATTGCCGTGGTCGAGCTGCGAGGGGATCATCACGGCATCGACATCGGCGACTTCCGTCAGTGCACGGACGTATTTGTCGCCGAGCGAATGGAAGAGGAAGCCGTCTTTTTCGTAGGTGTCGGCGGGCAGGCCGACAAGGGGTCTGGTTTTTGGCATGATGATCCCGAAACTCAGGTGGCAATGAGCTTCCATATTAGCCCCGCAACGGCGGCCAAGGCCAGCGTTTTGGGAATGCCAAGCTTCGCCCAGAGCAGGGCAAAGCCCATGGCCAGGGACAAAAGGAAGGCGGCAGGGTCAAAAGTCGGCAGATCGGCCCACCACATGGGAAGCGGTCCGGCCAGGCGTTCCACGCGGGCGAAAACCACGTGCAGTCCGAACCACAGACTGAGATTCAGGATCACCCCCACCACGGCGGCCGTGATCTTCGCCAATGCCGCCGCAAGACGGGGACGGGATTGCAAGTATTCAATCCAGGGTGCACCGGCAAAAATCCAGAGGAAGCATGGCACGAAGGTCATCCACAAAAACACGAGGCTGGCGGCAAGGCCGGCCCACAGGGACGAAAACTGCTTCTGCGCGGCCACAAAGGCCACAAATTGGCCAACGAGGATCAAGGGGCCGGGTGTTGTTTCCGCCAGGGCCAGACCATCGATCATTTCCTGTGTCGTCAGCCATTTTGTCTGCTCAACCACGTCCTGGCCCAGCGATGTCAAAACCGAATAGGCGCCACCAAAGGTGACAACCGCCAGTGTAGAGAAAATGCGGGCGAGTTCGCTGAAGATACTATTGCCACCCAGCGTCAGATGCAGCACCGCCAGGGGCAGCAGCCACACTGCGGCCCAGATGAAGACGGTCCGCAGTGTCCCGGCGTGTGATGGCCTTGCGACGGAGACGTCACCAACTGTTGCAGGTTTTCCCAAGGCAAAGCCAAAGACGCCCGCCGCCAGAATGACCAGCGGAAAGGGCAAGGCGAAGCCGAAGAGTGCTGCAAAAGCGAGTGCGGCCACAAGCCAGTCCCAACCGGATTTCAGGGCACGGCCCGCGACCTTGGCGAGCGCTTCCAGCACAATGGCAAGTACTGCGGCCTTGACGCCCCACAGCACTGCCGCCACGAGCGGCACCTGTCCGAGCGTTGCATAGATGGCGGAGAGCGCGAGGATGACCAGCGCGCCCGGCACGACAAACAGGATACCTGCTATCAGCCCGCCCCGCACACCATGAAGTTTCCAGCCCGCATAGGTGGCGAGCTGCATGGCCTCGGGGCCGGGCAACAGCATGCAGAAATTGAGCGCCGCGAGAAACTCCTTCTCGTTCAGCAAGGCCCGCCGCTCCACCACCTCCTTGTGCAGAAGTGCAATCTGGCCTGCCGGGCCACCGAAAGAAAGTAGTCCGATCTTGCCCCACAACCGTGTGGCGTCGGACAGGCTCAAACTGGTCCCGGTCATGGTTTTGCCCGGGCTGGCCAGGTGTGGATTTCATCAACACCATCGCGGCACCAGCGGTAGAGCGCATCGTAAACGGCAAGCCCCGCATGCATTTGTTCCACATCATTGCTGTGGAGCCGCGACAGGCCAATGGAAATGGCCAACAGTCCCGGGCTTTGCGGATTGTCGTTCAAGCGGTTGGTGTCGGCACAGCGGACAATGTCGGCAAGGCGCAGCATGGGTTCTGTGGCCAGACCAAACTCCGCCACCATCTTGTCAAAGGTGCAATTGCCGCCTTCATGGGTCCAATGCCCGGTCTCCATGTCAAACGGCGTTGCATCAAAGCGCTGGGCCACGCCTTCAACCTGGTCTGGCGTGACATAGAGAAATTCCGCCTGCGGATCGACAAAACGCAGGATGAGCCAGGGGCAGGCGATGCGGTCTATTTTTGGGCGATGGCGCGTCACCCAGCGGCTGGCACCCGTCAGCCGGTTCCGGGGAATCCTGGCCTCGGGAACCATGGGAAGTGCCGCTTCCATCCAAGCGACTGTGCCGCCCTCAAGGCTCGTTGCGTCAAGGCCGCGCAGGCGCAAGAGTGCTGCCACACCTTCGCTCAGTTTCAAACCCTTCTGGCAGACGATGACACAAGGCCTGTGGGCCCGGATAACTGCCAACGCTGCCTCATCCGTGTGGGTGAGGCGCCGTGCCGTGGGAATGAGGCAGGGATTGCCTGCAAAATCCTCCGCCGTGCGCACATCAATAATAATGGGGCAGGCGGGGGTTCCCACCAGCCGCGCCAGTTTTTCAATCGAAAATGAGTTTGGTCCCGCCATGGCAAGCACCTTTCATGTCTGTACAATATTGTTTGACACGATGCTTGCGCCCTGGGGCTGGAGAGGAGATCGCTTCCCCCTTGTCGTGTCATTTAGCAGATGACGCTTGCCCCTCAAAGGCGCTTTGTGACCTGGCGGGCCACGTGGGCCATGACATGCATGGCAATGCGGCCTGCAACAAATGCCGCATTTCCGGATGGGTCGCGGCGCGGCACAAATTCCACCATGGCAAAGCCGCCGATCCGCGCCTTTGACGCAATGCCGGCGATAAGCTCAGTGATTTGAAGGAAACTCAACCCACCAGGTGAGGGATAGGCCACGGCGGGCATGATCGAGACATCCAGCACATCAAGATCAAGTGAAATCACACAGACTGACTCAGGCTCCACATGCTGAAGCACGCTGGCAATCCCGTCCTTGTGAATGGTGCTGCCGGAAACAAGGCGTGATCCCCATGATGTGGCACTGTCGACCTCGCCCTCCCCGGCACTGCCGAGACCGCGGGCGCCTGCCTGAACGATGCGCCAAATGTGAGCCATCTCAGAGGCGCGGCGCATCGTTGAAGAAAAGCCCATGGGCTCACCCGCGCGCTCGTTGCGCCAGTCAATGTGGGCATCGATCTGAACAATGGTGATCGGAGGCCCGCCTGCAAAGCCAGCCAGGAAAGGAATGGGAACGCTGTCATCGCCGCCGATCATCATGGGGACGCCTGCGCAATCCAGAATGGCCCTTGTCGCGGCCTCGATTTTCCTGCGGTTGTTGCGACCCTCCCTGGGCTTGGTGGGCAGGTTGCCAAGGTCAATTGCCTTGAAGCCGGTTTCAGGCAAAAGCCTTCCGCCAAAATCGAAGTCCCAATTCGAAAGCCAGTCGGCATCGCGCGAAACCGCCTTGCGAATGGCATCAGGTGCAGTTTGGTGCACACGGTTGTCAATCGCCTTGTAGGGTGTTCCGTGGGGGGCGCCAAAGACGGCGAGATCCGCGCCTTTCGCGGATTTGGCCGGTGTCGTACCCATAAGGGACGCGATTCGGCGGCGCGCTGTCATGGCAGGAGTGTGGCGCAGACGGGCACCTGAGGCAATCATGCTACGATCAGGCAACCTGATGGCCTGCCCTTTCTGGCGCGGCGGACCACATGACCCGCTCGGCGGGCAGTACAAGGCGCGCCTCCGTGCCGACACCCGCTTGCGGCAGGAGGAGCAAATCGCCGCCATGCAATCTGGCAATCTGGCGGCTGATGAAGAGGCCAAGGCCGAGACCGCCATGCTGGCGGGAGAGACCCTCGTCAATTTGGCTGAAGGGCTGGAAGGCGCGTTCAACATCCTGCTGGCGAAGACCAGCGCCGGCATCGGTCACCGCGAGCACGAGCTGGCCCTGGCGCCCGCGCATCATGCTGACATTGACGAAGCCGTCGGACGGTGAAAATGCAATGGCATTGGCAATGAGGCAGCCAACTGCCCGACGCAGGCGGTGGCTGTCACCTTGCACAACAATGGCATCCGCGAGATTGGCGACGATGCTGACACCGCGTTCATCTGCCGCTGCGGCATGACTGTGGATTGCCGCCTCCACCAATTCAGCCATGTGGCATTCCTGCTGCAGCAGGACGACGCCATTCGATGCCAGACGGTTGGCATCCAGCACATCATCCACGACCTGCCGCAATTGCGCCGCGCTGGCCAAGACCTGGGCGGCATAGCCCTCACGGGTCTTTGCCCCGGCACCCTGGCGCTCGGCGTTGCGCAACAGTTCGGAGAATCCGACGATCGCATTGATGGGTGTTCTGATCTCATGGCTTACAATGGACAACACCACGGCAGCACCGGATGGGGCCTCAAGGGCAGGCGGTTCAGCGCTGGTCGAAATCATGGCCTGCACCTCTGGGCGCTGTGCCACAGCAGCCTTGTCTTCCAAGCCTGTCGTCTCATACGGGCTGGTCATTGTCGGCCATGCCAGCAAGGCGAGTGCCAGAACGCAGAACCACACAGCGGAAGGCATTTGCTTGCCGAGGGCAAATTCAAGCCCAAGGCAGGCCAACCCCGCAAGGCCAAACAGGATGATCAACCGGCTTGGGCGCAAGCGCCGAACGCGGTCACGCGCAGGACCCGAAAGAGCCTGATTGCCCTGTGTTGTTCGCACTCTGCGTCCGCCCCGCAACGATGCCCCCGATCGTCACACCGAATCATTGCCCATCATGGCCCCGGATGGCCCCGGATGGCACTGCCGGCATGTCCCTGCCGCCAATCCGTTTCACACTTTGGCGGGACATGCTCTAAAGGCGGGCAACCCGGCACTGTTGCCGGAGTGCAAAGGCATCATGTCACGTTCCGACAATCCCCATCTGCCGCCTGGTCATCCTCCCGTTGCATCACCCCGCCCGGGCCTTTTGCTCATCAACCTGGGAACGCCCGAGGCCACCGATTACTGGTCCATGCGGCGCTACCTGAAGGAATTTCTTTCTGACCGGCGGGTGATTGAAACAAACCGCGTGCTGTGGTGGTTCATTCTCAACGTGATCATCCTGACCACACGGCCGAAGCGCTCGGGCCATGCTTATGCGTCGATCTGGAACCATGAAAAAAATGAGTCCCCCCTGAAAACCTTCACCCGGTCACAGGCCGAAAAGCTGGCAGGCGCGCTCGACCGTGGCGAAAGGCTCGTCGTTGACTGGGCCATGCGCTACGGTTTTCCCCCCGTGGGCAAGCAGATCATGGCCCTGAAGGAGATGGGCTGCGAGCGCATCGTGCTGTTTCCGCTCTATCCGCAATATTCGGCGGCAACCACGGCCACCGCCCTCGACAAGGCCTATGAGGCGCTGCAGTCCATGCGCTGGCAACCCATGATCCGCGTCGTGCCACCCTACTACGATCATCCCGCCTACATCGATGCCATTGCCGAAAGCCTGCAGAACCACCTCACGACACTCGACTGGGCGCCGGAGCGCATTCTCGTTGCCTTTCACGGATTGCCGCGTGAGTATCTGGACAAGGGCGATCCCTATCACTGCCAGTGCCAGAAAACGGCGCGGCTGCTGCGCGAGAAACTCGGATATTCAAAAGACGTGATGCACATCGTCTTCCAGTCGCGCTTCGGCAAGGCGGAGTGGCTCAAGCCCTATGCCAAGGATACGGTCGAGGCGTTGCCGTCGCAGGGCGTGAAAAAATTGCTGATGATCTCGCCGGGTTTTGCCGTGGACTGCGTGGAAACGCTGGAGGAGTTGGCGATTGGTCTCAAGGAGAGTTTCCTCGCCAGGGGTGGCGACCGGTTCTCCGTGGTGCCGTGCCTCAATGATTCGCAGAGTTCCATCGCACTGCTCAAAACCCTTGCCGAGAATGAACTGGCAGGCTGGGAATGAGGCGTTGGAGCAACTTTCGCTTCGCACGTGCTTCCACTTGCTCGCCCGTTGCTCTAACCCTTTCAACTCACGCCCGCCCGCAACAGGTCGTGGACGTGAATGAGGCCCTGGGGCCTGCCCTTGTCATCAACCACAAACACTGCAGTGATGTTTGAACTGTTCACCAGTTCCAGAGCCTGGGCCAGCAGCATGTCAGCGGCAATTGTCTTTGGCCCCGCTGTCATGATGCCTTCAACCTGTTGGCGCATGAGGTCGGGCCCCATGTGGCGGCGCAAGTCACCATCGGTGATGATGCCCCGCAACACGCCGTCACCATCCACAATGCCGAGGCAGCCAAAGGATTTGGCCGTCATGGTGATCAGCGCCACATCCATGGCGGTGCCAAGGGGAGCAAGCGGCAGCCGCTCGGTGCCGTGCATGATGTCGCTTGCGTGTTTCAATTGCGCGCCGAGTTTGCCGCCGGGGTGATAGGCGCGGAAATCCGCTGCCGTGAATCCCTTGTCCTCCAGCAGGGCCACAGCCAGCGCGTCACCCAGTGCCAGTTGCAACAGCGTTGAGGTGGTGGGTGCCAGGCCATTGGGGCAGGCCTCCCGGGCGGCGGGCAGCTCCAACACGATGTCGGCTTCCCGACCCAGTGTGCTGTCGCGGCGCGTGGTCATGGCGGCAAGCGGCACCTTGAAGCGCTTGGCATAAACCAGGATATCCTTCAGTTCCGCCGACTCGCCGGAGTTGGAGAGCATGAGCACCACGTCCGTTGGCGTGATCATGCCGAGGTCGCCGTGGCTCGCGTCGGCGGGATGGACGAACAGTGCTGGTGTACCCGTGGAGGCAAATGTCGCCGCGATCTTGCGGGCAACATGGCCGCTTTTGCCCATGCCCGTCACAATCACCCGGCCCGTGGCCGATTTGATCAAGGCAATGGTATCGCCAACCGCCTTGCCCAGAGGGCCATCCATGGCATTCACCAGGGCGGCCATGGCTTCGGCTTCGGTGGCGAGGGCGGCGCGGGCGGAGGCCTGCCAATTCTTGTGCCAATTCTGGGGCGTGACGGTCATGAGCGGGCGGTTTAGTCCATTTTCCAGGCATTTCCACCCGTATTGAAGCAGCGGGGTTCGAAACAGGCGGTCAATCAGCCATTAACCATGTTTTGGCAATGCTGGTGGTGACATGCGGTCAGTTTGTTGCGAAATTCGTGCAGGTCTTGGCGCCCTGTTCGTTGCTCTCGTAGGGTTCCCTGCGGGAATGCCCATGCTTTTACCAGGGCCCGCCCTGGCCCAGGAGCTGGCCGCCGACGTCAACGGCGATGGTGATGCGTTGCTTGACCTCGACGACGATGTGGCGGGCGACGATGGAACGTCCGTTCCCGGTCTCCGCCGCAGCCGGGCCGCCCCTGCCGACCCCTACGAAGCTCAAGGCTTGCGGCTTGGCAGCTTTGTGGTTTTCCCCTCCTTGCAAATCGGCGCAATTGCCAGCAGCAATGTGGCGCGCGCCAACAGCGGCGCGGAAGCGGACCTGGGCTTGCGCCTTGCGCCTGCTCTCCGCATCGAGAGTGACTGGTCGCGCCACCGTTTTGTTTCGACGGCGACCGGAGAGTTCCTGAACTACACAGAGCATGACGAGTTGTCGTCCCACTCCGCTGATATCCAGAACGAATTGCGGCTCAATGTCAGGCACACCACCGCCGCCACATTGAATGCCGGCTATACTTTGACCTCATTGGGGCCTTCGGACCGGGAAGT
>JANPDD010000223.1:0-4851 GCA_031431295.1 Hyphomicrobiales bacterium
TGCCCGCCACCATGGCCAGGCTTCATGATGTGGCCCCGTCTGGCAGCCACGCCACAGAGGTAGGAATGCGGTGAAAAACTTCAAGGGTCGACAAAGCGAAAAATGAACCGGAAATGAACACCGGCTTCTGGTTGCGTTCAAGTGTGGATGGCTAGTTCTTGTGCCAACGATGGCCAATCAGGGCTGTCAACCGATCAACCAGGAGATTCCCATGATCCGCAACTCCCTCATCGCCGCCGCCGCCGTCGCCATCTCGGTTGCCGGTTTTTCCGCCAGCCAGGCCAATGCCGGCACCGACGTTGACATTTTCTTCAACGTCGGCGTGCCTCTGCATGGTGGCAACGGCTATTACCCGGAATACCCCATTTATGATGATTATCCCCACCACTCCAACAATTGGGGCATCAGCTGCGGCGAAGGCAAGTGGACGGTAAAGAGCGCCCACTTCAAAAAGGTCAAGACTGTTGAATGCGAAGGCAAGACCTACACCTACACCGGCTGGAAGTGGGGCAACAAGAAGCAGATCAAGGTGAGCCGCAAGTACGGCAACATCATCTCTGTCTCGAACCTCTGGTAGTTGTTGCAAGTGCCGAGGGCGTGGGTTTGACCGCGCCCTCCCCTTCACCACAAAATTGCCATGTTGCTGAACGGCAGATGAACGGCGCTGTCGGTTAACGTTCAGCAATATTCTGCCATTTTCACCCTCTAGTGATCACATCCACGGTCGGGACGGCCGTGCATCGGAGGGCAACCATGAAAACCAGTCTTTTCAGACTCGGAATGCTGCTTGCAGCAGGCTTGGGCGCGTTTTCCCTTGCACCGGCCGCCGAGGCCAAGTCCAACATCTATTTCCAGTTTGGCTCGCCCCACCACGCACGGGGCTGCGACTGGCTTGAGCATGCGTCCCACTGCACTGGGCCGCACTTCCGTCACCGGCATCGCCAGGCGCATTTCGACAATTGGTATTTTGATGAGCCGTTTTTTGATGATTCATTTGTTCATAGGCCACAGGCTTACAACCGCCTGGACTGTGACGAGGCAGGATCCCTGGTCCGTGAGCGCGGTTTCCACCGCGTCAGGGCCACAGATTGCCGGGGCAAGAGTTACAGCTTCAAGGCCGTCAAGAAGGGCCGCCACTATGTGGTCAAAGTCAATGCTTTCACTGGCCACATGAAGGCAATCAAGTTGTGATGTCGGGTGGTACGGCGATTTCCGCCCGCTTTGATGAGTGGTTTTTGAGTTCAGGGGTATGAACATGAGTTTCTCTCGCATCATCACCGTTTCCGCCATGGCTTTGGTTGCCGCTGCCATGGCGTCTGGTTCAGCATCGGCCGATCACCGGCACCGCATGCGCATTTTGTGGCCGAAGATTTTTGCTCCGGAGATCACCGGCTATCTCTATCGCGATGAACTCGATGAAGAGGATGATTTCCTCGACTATGAAAGCGGGGACGAATATCGCGCCCGCAACCGCCGCGGCCGCGATGTGGTGCTGGACTTCTATGACGATGGTGAATACGAACCGGAATACCTGCCGCCGAAGAAGCCGAAGCCGAAGAAAGTGAAACCGAAATTGGCGGTGGCAAAGAAGCCCCTCTTGAAGTCAACGACAACCACAGCGGCGATTGGCAAGCCCAAGCTCAAGTCGAACACGATTGTTGCCAGCACTGGGGTTGCGCCTGCAACCGTCGCGTCTGCCGTTGGCAGTTCCTCGGCCACAACCGTGAGGCCGCAAACTGTTGCACCCAAAACAGCAGCCTTGGTCCCCCTGGCATCAAAAACGCCCACCGCTTCAAAAACCCAATTGGCCAACACGGCTCCGGCGTCAGGCAAATCCATTGGCTGCAGCAAGGGTGCCGAGATTGTGTCAGGCTACGGCTTTACCAGTGTCAAGCCGCGCAGTTGCACGGGATCGAACTACAGTTTCAGCGCCACCCGCGGCGCCACCGGCTATTTGATCAATCTTGCCGCGGCAACGGGCGAGATTACGGACGTGCAGAAACTGAAATAGCACGCGCCCCACAAGGCGTGACAGGTTCAGCGATTCCGTCTCGGCGGAATTTGCTCTATGGCGCGGCCTTGACTATAGCAGGTTCGCACCATGGAACTCTTCCCCACATTGGAAAACCGCTTGCCCGACGGCGGCGAGGCAATCGAGATCAGAACCTCTGACGGCGTGTTGCTGCGCGGCATGAAGGCGGGCAAAGGTGAACGCGGCACCATTCTGCTGCTCAATGGCCGCACCGACTATTGCGAACGCTATTTCGAATCCATGCGCGACCTTGTGTCCCGCGGCTATTGCGTGGCGACATTCGACTGGCGCGGCCAGGGTGGCTCGCAACGCCTGCTCAAGGACAGGCTGCGCGGCCATATCATGAACTTCAAGTATTATGACCTTGACCTGCGCGCGGCCATGGAACAGCTGGTGCGCGCCCATTGCCCCGGCCCCTATTTTGCCCTGGCCCATTCAACCGGCGGCCACATCCTGCTGCGCAGCATCCTGGCGGAGACCTGGTTTTCCAAGGCCATCATTACGGCGCCGTTGATGGAACTCAACTACGGCCCCTGGCCACGCTGGCTTGCCAGGCTTCTCGCCTATGTCATGGTGCAGGCGGGCCTGTCCTGGGTCTTACTGCCCGGCATGTCGCGCCTGCCCATGATCGCGGGGGATTTCTTTGCCAATCCCCTGACCAGTGAGCCCAAGCGCTGGGAGCGCGATGCCGGAACCCTGCGGCGCCATGGCGAACTGGCGGTGGGTGGCGCCACCTTCGGCTGGCTCAACGCCGCCATGGCAAGCATGGATTACCTGAAAGGCAACAACTTCCCGAAGGGTCCCAAATGCCCTGTGCTCATGGTGCTGGCGGGCCGGGAGAGGATCGTCAACAATGCGGTGGCGCAGAATTTTGCCCGCCGCGTGCCTGGCGTGTCACTGGTCTACATCCAGGATTCGCTCCATGAAATCCTGATGGAGCGTGACATTGTCAGGGAGGAATTTCTCGCAGGATTGGACAACTACTTTGGTGTGGAAACGCCCGCCACCTGATCATGGGCGATGTTGATCCGCGCCAGCATGGCGGCGGCGTATTCCTTCATTTCCGGCGGCAAATCCATGTTGGCAAAGCGGTCGGGATGGTAGGTCTTGACCAATTGCCGATAGGCCGACTTGATCTCGTCGGCGCTGGCGTCCCTGGCCACGCCGAGCACCGCCCAGGGGTTGAACGTGCCGCTGTCACCGGCGCGGCGGTTGAGGTTCAGGCCGGCCTTTGGCGGATCGCAGATGGCAGCCTGGCGCACACGGTCCTTGCTCAGGAAATACTGCTCGCCATCGGCTCCCAGGATGTCGAGGAAACGGTCGCCATTGTTCAGGACATCCCCCAGCTTGCCTGACATGGCAAGTTTGACGCTCGCCATGAGGGTGCTGCCATCCGCCATGACCAGGCTCACCAATGAACGTTTTTCCCGGTTTGCTTCAAACATGTGACGATCCCACTGCAGCAACCTGCGTTCAAATGAACGCAGCCGAGTTGCTGTGGCATATTGAATCCGGGGCAACTTTCGCTTCGCAAGTGGTTCCACCTGCTCGCCCGTTGCCCCAGGCGCAAAATCGGTGTTAACCGAGATAAATTGCCAAAGCCTTGCGTGCTGTGCTAACGCCCCGCCATCTCCGAAACGTGTTTAAGAAAGTCAGGCGCCCACCATGGATTTGCGCAATATAGCCATCATTGCCCACGTGGACCACGGCAAGACCACGCTGATCGACCGGCTGCTTGCCCAGTCCGGCACCTTCCGCGACAACCAGAAGGTGGGCGAGCGCGTCATGGATTCCAATGACTTGGAACGCGAGCGCGGCATCACCATTCTGGCAAAAGTGACCTCTCTGCAGTGGAAGAACACGCGCATCAACATTGTCGACACGCCG
The DNA here is from genome assembly GCA_031431295.1 of Hyphomicrobiales bacterium. Lineage (GTDB taxonomy): Bacteria > Pseudomonadota > Alphaproteobacteria > Rhizobiales > Aestuariivirgaceae > Aestuariivirga. The sequence continues at coordinate 3,920 of JANPDD010000223.1, forward strand.
GGCCATGCCGATTTCGGTGGCGAGGTCGAACGCATCCTCAACATGGTCGATGGCGCGGTGCTGCTGGTTGATGCCGCCGAAGGCCCTATGCCACAAACAAAGTTTGTTCTGCAGAAGGCCCTCAAGATCGGCCTCAGGCCCATCGTCTGCATCAACAAGATCGACCGCCCCGACGAGCGCCACATCGAGGTGGTGAATGAGGTGTTTGACCTGTTCGCGGCGCTTGACGCCTCGGAGGAACAGCTTGACTTCCCCATCATCTACGGGTCCGCCAAGCATGGCTGGATGGCGGACAGGCCCGAAGGCCCGCAAGCCAACATGAACCCCCTGTTCGACCTTGTGGTGCGGCACTTCAAGCCACCGGTGGTCGAGGATGGCCCCTTCCGCATGCTGGCAACAACCCTTGAGGCCAACCCGTTTCTGGGCCGCGTGCTGACGGGCCGCATCCGCTCTGGCTCCGTCAAGGCCAACCAGGCCGTCAAGGTGCTCGACCGCGACGGCAATGTGGTTGAAATAGGCCGCGTCTCCAAGGTCCTGTCGTTCCGCGGCATCGAGCGACTGCCGGTCGAAGAGGCATTCGCCGGAGACATTGTCGCCATATCGGGCCTCGTGAAGGCCACCGTTTCGGAAACCTTCTGCGATCCTGCGGTGACGGAGCCCATCGCGGCAACAGCCATTGATCCGCCAACGCTCGCCATGGCGTTTCGCATCAATGATGGCCCGCTTGCGGGCCGCGAAGGCGACAAGGTGCAGTCCCGTGTCATCCGTGACCGGCTGATGCGCGAGGCCGAAGGCAACATCGCGCTGCGCGTCAGCATCTCTGAAACCGAGACAGATGCCTTCGAGGTGGCGGGGCGCGGCGAACTGCAACTCGGCATCCTGATTGAAACCATGCGCCGCGAAGGCTTTGAACTGACGGTCGGCCGCCCCCG
>JANPDD010000224.1:0-3763 GCA_031431295.1 Hyphomicrobiales bacterium
CCGCAGCGGTCGATTGTGGGCGGGCTATTAATCCGACCATAGCCGAAGGACAGATTGAAGGTGATGTTTTCCATGGTCTCGGTCTGGCCACGGTGGAACCGGGGCTTTTGTACAATGATCCGGGCCAGCCGTATTATCAGAACCTTGTCGACTACAAACTTCTGACGACAGTGGACATGCCAGAGATGGACTCAATCTTGGTCGAAACCGCCGATCCTGCTGGTGTCTACGGGATCAAAGGTATTACGCAGATCGTGACGTCAACTGTTGGCGCGGCAGTCGCGAATGCTCTTTTTGACGCGGTTGGCGTCCGCATCAAGGAGCTGCCGATCACGCCTGAAAAGATCCTGGCTGAACTCAAGAAACAAGACGGGCGCGAATAGGGGCTTGTTTCAAAATGTATTCGCCGGGCATCGGTTCCGTAGCCCGCCGCCTGCCAAGGCATGATGTCAAGTTATAGTCCTGGCTGCCACTACGTGCAGATGGAATACCAAGGTGAAGGTCCAAGCCTATGAACGCCATAAGAAAGTCGAACAGGGAAGCATATCTGCAGATGTACCGGCAGATGTCACGAATTCGGACGTTCGAAAACAATGCCAACAAGCTCTACCTGTCGGCAAAGATGCAGGGACTGTCGCATCTATATTCGGGCCAGGAGGCTGTGGCCGTCGGCATCTGTGAGGCTTTGGAAAAGTCCGATTTCATTACCAGCACACATCGTGGCCACGGTCACTGTGTCGCCAAAGGCGCAAACCTGCAGAAGATGTTTTGCGAGCTGCTGGGCAAGGTCGAGGGATATTGCCGAGGCAAAGGAGGCTCGATGCATATTGCCGATCAGGAGAACGGGAATCTGGGGGCGAATGCGATCGTCGGCGGCAGCTTGGGGATTGCGACCGGTGCCGCACTGTCAGCAAAACGCCTTGGATCTAAAGCGGTAACGGTTTGTTTTTTTGGCGATGGGGCGCTCGGTCAGGGATTGCTTTACGAAGTAATGAACATGGCCGCACTTTGGAAACTGCCGGTAATCTATGCCTGCGAAAACAATTTGTACGGCGAATACACCAAACTTTCCGAGATGGCCGCAGGGGATCTTCGCGCGCGGGCGAAAGCCTTTGGCATCGAGACATTTGAGGTCGATGGTCAAGATGTGCTCGCTGTGAACGAATTGGCGCAAGAACTGGTCGGGCGTGCACGACAGGGTGAGGGGCCGTTCTTTGTTGTCCTGAACACTTACCGCTTCCTCGGACATCACATCGGGGACATCAACCGGACCTACTATCGCAGCAAGGAAGAGGAGCGGGATTGGCGGGAAAACCGAGACCCGATCAAGAATTTCGGTCAGTGGATGATCCAAATGCAGGTTGCCGATGAAAATGAGTTGAAGTCTATCGACGGCGATGTCCTCGCCGAAGCGGAAGCAGCCGTGGAATACGCGCTTATGGCAAGTTATCCGGATCAAAGCGAAGTGAGCCAACATGTCTTTATGGCGAACTAGCCCGGCAAATGTTGACCAACGAAGCAGGAAAATTTCCGATGCGTGAGATTTCTTTCGCCCAGGCAGTAAAGGAAGCAATCTCCGAGGAAATGCGCCGCGACCCAAGGGTCTTTATCCTGGGTGAGGATGTGGCCGAAGCCGGAACCGCCTTTAAGGTGCTGACCGGACTGGTCGACGAATTTGGCACCGACCGGGTGCTCGACACACCAATTTCTGAACCCGGTTTTGCCGGCATTGCGGTCGGCGCAGCCATGACAGGGCTTCGCCCGATTGTGGATTTGATGTTCGGTGATTTTCTGACACTAGTGATGGACCAGATGGTCAATCAGGCGGCGAAGATCCATTATATGTCAGGCGGGAAATTGAATGTACCGCTGGTGCTGCGCACAAATATGGGCGCGACGCGGCGCTCGGCCGCCCAACATAGCCAGAGCCTGCACGCCTGGATGTGCCACATTCCGGGATTGAAGGTGGCGATGCCTTCAAGTGCATATGAGGCGAAGGGGCTGCTGAAGACGGCCATTCGCGACAATAACCCAGTCGTCATCTTCGAAGACAAGCTGATGTACCAGGAAAAAGCACCGGTGCCTGAAGAGGAATACCTCATTCCCTTTGGTGTGGCGAACATCGTTCGGACCGGTCGTGACATCACGTTTGTGGCGACCAGCTCAATGGTGCAAGTCGCAAAACAGGCGGCGCAGTCTCTGATGGCAGATGGGATCGAAGCCGAGATCATTGATCCGCGCACCCTGGTACCCTTGGATGAAGGTACAATTGTCAATTCGGTCAAAAGGACTGGTCATGCGATTGTAATCGACGAGGGCCATCAGAACTTTGGAATTACGGCAGAGATCGCTGCGCGGATTTCGCAAAAGGCCTTTTACAGCCTAAAGGCGCCGGTTCGACGCCTTGGCGCCATGGATGTTCCGGTGCCGTATTCTCCGGTTCTGGAAGATCTCACCGTTCCGACTGCCGCAGACGTCGTCAACGCCGCACGCGCGGCACTCAAAGGATTGTAACCAATGGCCTATGAAATTATCATGCCAGCTTTGGGCATGAACCAGGATACCGGTATTGTTGTCACCTGGCACAAACAACTTGGTGAAAGTGTAAAGGCTCACGACGTTCTTTTCGAAGTTGAAACTGATAAGACGACCGTGGAGATTGAGGCCGGATATGACGGCATTCTGGCCCGGATCATGGCAAGAGTCGGAGAGCCAATTCCTTTGGGCCAAGTCATCGCTTTGATCGCAATGACGAGTGAAGAAGCGATGGACATTGCCTCGAACGCCCGGTGAGACCAGCAGCAGTCGGTCGTCCCGGAAGGGGCGATTGCCGTCGAAACCGAGATTCTGCCGCGACCGTCCGTGCGCCCTTCCACCAGCTAATCTTACGGTGTCAAGTCAGGTGTGGCCACCAAGAAGGGACTATGCAGAGGTTTTATCCGCACTCTCAGGCCACCGTGTCTTCCAACGCACTCCTCAGAAGCTCAGCGGTTTGCTCAGCGTTCGCGCTGCCAATGGCGACCAAAGTTGTGCCGGGAGAACCCGGCCATTTCTTGAGGCGGACTGGGGCGTGAAAGACCCGTTGAACGCCGTGGATGACCAGCGGTCTATCGTCATCGCTGGTCCAGACAACGCCTTTGAGGCGCAACAATAGATCGCCGTATTGTCTGATGATTTCTCCGACGCGCGGCGAGAACCGGGCCCAGTCAACAGGGCGCACGCCCTCAATGAGCCAAGTGCCCATTCCGTCACCGTGGCCCCCGCTAAAGTGCAGGTGCGTACCGTCGGCCCGGAATTGTTGGTGCGTGTGCGGGCCATCTGACCGGTGCGCGGCGGAGTTTAGCCAACGATCAAGATCAGCTTTGCCGGTTGCAGGATCGATCAGCGACATGCCAAAAAGCTTGCCGGCTGAAACAGCGCCACTCGTAACCTGAAGAATATCGGCGTAGCCATTCAGGGCGCGCAATGCGGCCTCAAGCGCTTCCACTGTCTTTACGTCGACCGAGTCGGTCTTGGTAACAATTCTGCGGTCGGCCATAGCCGCCTGCCGGCGCGCGACCGGGTGGTCATGAAGGGTCTGAAGGCCATTGACGGCATCAACCGTGGTGATGACCCCATCCAGTCGAACGAGACTGCGCATCCGGGGATCGGCCATGATCTTGTGCAAGAGTTTGGTGGGTTCAGCCAGCCCGGTGGTCTCAATGACAATGCGGATCGGACGGGGTTCGGTGCGTTGTGTGAGGTTTAGCAGCGTGGTCGACAA
>JANPDD010000225.1:0-5377 GCA_031431295.1 Hyphomicrobiales bacterium
TATGACCGCCGATGAATTATCGTCATGCCTACCATGCCGGGAACCACGCAGATGTCCTGAAGCATGTGGTGCTCACCCGGGTGCTTGCCTATCTGCGGCAGAAGCCCGTTGCCTTCGCTGTGCTCGATGCCCACGCAGGCATTGGGCGCTACGACCTCAAGGGTGCCGAAGCCTACAAGACCGGGGAATGGAAAGACGGGATCGGCCGGCTGCTGGCAAAGCCATTGCCCGATGCGGCAAGAAACCTGATGGCGCTCTACCTCAACATGATTCACGACCTTAATCCTGATGGCACGCTGCGCCACTACCCGGGATCACCGGAGATCATTGCACGCCTGCTGCGGGCAGGAGACCGCATGGTGTTCAATGAGCTTCACCCCGCCGATGCCGACACGCTGCAAACCCGTTTTGCGGGCGACAGGCGGGCGAAACTCACCCGCCTCGACGCGGCAATCGCCGTGAAGGTGGAATTGCCGTTTTACGAGCGGCGGGGTTTGGTTCTGCTCGACCCCGCTTATGAGCGCACGGACGAGATGCAAAATCTTCCGCGCCTGTTGCGCCATATTTTCCAGCGCATGAAAAATGCGGTCGTCCTGGCCTGGTATCCATTGAAGGAAAAGGATGCGACGGTTTCCATGAAGCAGGAGCTCGCCGCATGCGTGCCGGGCGAATGCTTTTGTGCCGAGCTTCAGGTCCGTGAAAACATCGCTGAAGGGGGATTGGCGGGCTCTGGACTTGCGATTTGCAACCCAACCTTCACGCTGCGGGGCGAGCTGGAAGTCCTTTTGCCCATCCTTGCGGATCGCCTTGGCGAGGGCAAATGGGGCAGGGGCGGCATTGTCGACATCACGCCGCCCCGCTAGCGCGCTTCCCGGTTTGATGAAACCATCAAGCCGAAAAGAAATCGCGCCGCTTTAATAGGATGGTGCATATCCTTATCGGCACATGACTTCATGTCGCCGGGATATGCACGAGGGTCAGTTCGATGCGGCCGCAATCACCTTGGCCAGGTCCTTGTATTCCTCACACGTAACGCCGCACCGCGACTTGATCTCGACGAGTTCAATGGTGGCCAGATCAACGCGACCGGCAGCCACATAGCCTTCGCCCAGATATTCGCGGGCGCGCACGAAGTCCGGATTGATGCTGAGCGCCTTGCGGTAGTAGGTGATCGCAACATCAAGCCGCCCGGCCTTGCGGTGGCTGTAGCCCTGCATGTTGAGCACGTCAGCGTCACTCTGGTCCTTCACGGCTGCGAGGACATCAAGAGCCTGGTCGTACTGGCCCTTGAACGCCATGGCTTTGCCCAATTCATAAAGTTCCTTGTCCGGCACCCGCTCGCTTGACTGCAGCACGCACTTCCACTTCTTTTTCTTGACACCATTGACGGTGACTGTGACCAGGCGCGGTACTTCACCTGTGCCGCAATGCAAACTGGCCGGTGGAGTGGCGGCCGGGGTGTTGGAATTGCTCCCACCGCTGGGCGCTGCAAAGGCAGGAAGTGCGGCAAACGTCACTGCCGAAGCAAAAATCAAAGTAGCCAGTCGTGCTTTTGAATTGGTCATGTTTCGATCTCTCGTTTGAGCTGCTCACCCATGGCGCGACCATAAAGCCGGGAGAATGAGGGGCCAAGGGAAAGCGGGATTGCAAGATCACAATTTTGTGTTTTTCGTGTCTTACACTCCCTACGCAGCGATGCCTTTGCTGGATGACTGCCGGGAATGATTGCCGGGAATGATTGAATACCAAGCCAATGAATTTGGCGGATTTCCCGTACTTCGCCAAGTTTGACCATGAACGGTCGATGAATTTCCGGTTCAGTGGATGCTCAGGTCGACCTTGCCATGTTGTTGCCATTGATCGGACACTATCACCACCAACCACAGGAGAATGAAATGTCAAATCTCACAACTATCCGCGCCCTCGCTGCCGCTGCTGCCGTTGCCGTTGTTGCAGGACTCGCGTTTTCGGCCAATGCCAATGCCAGCACCGCGTCCCAGTTAAACAAGTGCAATGCCTCGAGCCGCGACAAGGCAAAGGAATGCTGCGAACAGGTTGTACGCAGATATGGCCCTCCCATTCAGTTCTCCAGGAACAACATGAACTGTTCCACGGCCGTCCGCTGCTTCGGCAAGGTCAGCACCGAGATTACGTTCGTTGCGCAGAAGCGTTGCCGCGTCTATTTCCCGCCAATTCATGAAAACAATGACAAGCCCCAGGAAAAGCAGAGATCTCAGCAATAGTTTCGTGCAGGTCAGGCATTGAAACTGCCACCAGAAGCCGACGGTCATTTGATTCCGCATGACCGTCGGCTGCTCTATTGGCCGTAAAGCCACGCGAGCGGACTCCAGAAAATGCTTGCGGGCATGGCGCGCATCATCGCGTTTCGGACACCAGCGCTGACGCCGGACAGGCCATAGACGCGCTCGTTTCCGAAACTCATGCGGTGAAGCCTGCCGGTGCGGGGCTGTCTTGATTGTTGCAATCTCCCTCCCCAGTTTTCGACGGGCTCTCGTGTTTCGGCCAGCCTTTGCAACATTGCCGCATCCTCCAGCGCCATGGCGGCCCCTTGCGCCAGATAGGGTACGGTGCCGTGTGCTGCATCACCCAGCAGCAGACATTTGCCTGCGTGCCACTGTTCCAGTGACGCGACGAAATTTGCGGGCCACACGCGCCATTCCGTGACGCCGTTGAACAGCGCCGAAAGCAATGGCGACAGGCGTGGACTGAAATCACCGGGTGTGCGTAGCGCTGGCGTGACACACACCATGTTTAACATGCCCTCGCGGCCCACCGCATAGGTAACCGCATGCATGCCCGGCCCCATCCACAAGGTCACATCTTCCTTGGCAAGGCCGGCGCGTTCTCCGCAGTCGGGCGCGAGGAGGGCGCGGTGGATGACTTTGCCCGTTTCACGCACCGCAGGCCCCGGGAACAGCAGGGACCGGATCGTTGAATTGATGCCGTCACAGCCGAGGACCGCAATTCCCGTGTGGTTGTCACCCGTGGTTGTTGTGACCGTGGCTTCTTGCGCCATAGTGGCCAGCGACAGGACATCGCTGCCGGCCTTGAGGTGAATGCGATTCTGCGCCCGCGCTGCGGCCATAAGCGCCGCATGCAGATCGGCGCGATGGGCCACGCGATAGGGTGCGCCAAACCGCCGTTCAAAGCCATGCGCCAAGTCCAGCCGTTTGACAGTCCTGCCGCTCAACGCGTCGCGAATCACAAGGTTCTGGGGCTGCCGGGTGATGGGCTCAACGGCGTCCCACAGTTTCAATGTGCGCAAGGCGCGCACGGCATTTGGGCCAAGCTGCAGGCCAGCACCGATATCAGCAAAGGCAGCCGCCCGTTCAAGTACGATCGCCTCACGCCCCGTGTTGGCCATGGCAAGGGCCGATGCAAGCCCCGCGATGCCGCCGCCCACGATAATGACTGGTTTTTCCGCCACGCGCCCTTTTGCCACGGTTGGACCGGAATTTCATGCGACCGATTGATGCTTGCGAGGGGTGAGGCAAGCCCTTATGGAACCCGCACAAATCGAAGGACCAGACTTGGGTATATTGACATGGGCTTTATTTCCGATTCCCTGAACCGCATCCAGCCCTCGGCCACCATCGCCATTTCCAACAAGGCCCAGGCCATGCAGGCAGAGGGCATGGACGTCATCGGCCTTGCCGCAGGCGAGCCGGATTTCGACACGCCCGACAACATCAAGGATGCCGCCATTGCCGCGATCAGGGCGGGCAAGACGAAATATACTGCCGTCGATGGCATTGCCGAGCTGAAAAAGGCCGTGGTGGCAAAGTTCAAGCGCGAGAATGGCCTCGACTACAAGACATCTCAAGTGAGTGTTGGGTCAGGTGGAAAGCAGGTTCTTTTCAATGCGTTGCTGGCAACCGTTAACCCCGGGGATGAAGTCATTGTACCAGCCCCCTATTGGGTGAGCTATCCGGATATCGTGCTGCTCGCAGGGGGCACGCCCGTGATTGTGCAGGGGCCGCCGGACAAGGGCTTCAAGTTGCAGGCGGCTGACCTCGCCAAGGCGATCACCCCGAAAACCAAGTGGCTGATTCTCAACACGCCGTCGAACCCGTCGGGTGCGGCCTATTCCCGCGACGAGTTGCGCGCCCTTGCCGATGTTCTCGTGAAGCATCCACAGGTCTGGGTGCTGACCGACGACATGTATGAGCACCTCGTCTATGACGACTTCGCATTCACCACCATCGCCCAGGTGGAACCCAGTCTCTATGACCGCACGCTGACGATGAACGGCGTGTCCAAGGCCTATTGCATGACGGGCTGGCGCATCGGCTATGGTGCGGGGCCTGAACTGCTCATCAAGGCCATGGCCAAACTGCAGTCGCAGTCAACCTCAAATCCCTCATCCATTGCCCAATGGGCGGCGGTTGAGGCGCTCAACGGCCCGCAGGATTTCATCGCCGCCAACAACAAGGTGTTCAAGGAACGCCGGGACCTGGTGGTTTCCATGTTGAACCAGACCAAGGGGCTGCGCTGTGCCACGCCGGAAGGGGCGTTCTATGTCTATCCGTCCTGTGCGGGCGTGATCGGCAAGACATCACCCTCAGGCAAGGTCATCAGCAGCGATGAGGTGTTCGTCACCGAGCTTCTGGCCGCGGAGGGTGTCGCCGCCGTGCATGGTGCGGCCTTTGGAACGTCACCCTTCTTCCGCATTTCCTATGCGACCGCCACCAAAACGCTGGAAGACGCCTGCCAGCGCATTCAGCGCTTCTGTGGTTCCTTGAGGTAATGGGCCGACACTGATCTGCGTTGAATTCCGTCACCCCGACGACAGCTTACAATATCCTGCGCCACAACGGCGTAGAACTGGGGAAGGGTGACTTCCTGGGGCGCAATATCTGATTTCAACCGCCTTCACGCCTCAATGCGGTCGCTTTCGGGGGGCATTTCTGGAACAGGAATCAACAGGAGAACATGATGAATTTCAAGGCAATAGCACTGGCAGCCGTGGCGGCCCTGGTTTTGGCCGCCCCTGCCGAAGCGGGCAGACTGGGCGTCAAGATTGGCGTCCTCACCTGCAACATTGATCACGGCGTGGGCTTTATCATCGGATCCTCGAAGGATGCTGAATGCACCTTCAAGCGCTCAGGGGGCGGTGTGGAGCATTATTCGGGCAGCGTCGGCAACCTGGGTCTTGATCTGGGCATCACCAACGAGACGGTTCTGGGCTGGTTGGTCTTTGCGCCCGGCAAGGTCAAGCGCGGTGCCTTGAAGGGCAGCTACACGGGTGCCGGAGTGGAAGCCACTCTCGGTCTCGGCGTGGGGGCCAATGTGTTGATCGGCGGATTCAGAAAGGGCATCAACCTGCAGCCCTTGAGCCTGCAGGCGCAAACGGGGC
>JANPDD010000226.1:0-8013 GCA_031431295.1 Hyphomicrobiales bacterium
TAGGGACCTGGTCGGCAAGATTGAGCAGGATTTCAACGTCCTGTCTCGCCGCGTGGAAAACCTTGAGGACGCGAGTGTCAGCCATCAGGGCAAAGAACGGTGCGAGGTCAATGCCCTTCGCCATGGGATCGACAAGAGCAGCGTCGTTCGAACCGGCAATCTGGATCAGGCACAGCTTGGGATAGTAGGTGGTCTCCCGCAAGAATTCCGTGTCCACGGTGACATAGCGTTCGCCCGCCAAGCCCGCGCAGAAGCGGCTGAGTGCGGCGGTGTCGGTGATCAGGGGGATTTCTGCTTCACTCATGGCGGCCATCAGGTCCGGCCAAAGACACGGGAGAAGATCGTGTCCACGTGTTTGGTGTGGTAGCCGAGATCGAAAAGGCCTTCGAGTTCCCGGGATGGCAGAAGTGCTGCAATATCCTTGTCCTTCTTGAGCAGATCAAGAAACTGCCCTTCACCGCGCCACACCGGCATGGCATTGCGCTGCACGGCGGCATAGGAATCCTCGCGGCTCATGCCCTTTTGTGTGAGGGCCAGAAGCACCCGCTGCGAATGCACAAGCCCGCCCAGCCGGTCGAGGTTGCGCTGCATGTTTTCAGGGTAGACCACGAGCTTGTCGATGACGCCTGCAAGCCGCTTCAGGGCAAAGTCGAGGTGCACGGTTGCGTCAGGACCGATGCCGCGCTCCACTGAGGAGTGCGAAATGTCGCGCTCGTGCCACAGCGCCACATTCTCCATGGCAGGCACCACGGCAGAGCGCACCAGGCGCGCAAGCCCCGTCAGGTTTTCCGTCAACACGGGATTGCGCTTGTGCGGCATGGCGGATGAGCCCTTTTGCCCCGGTGCAAAATACTCTTCCGCTTCCAGCACTTCGGTGCGCTGCAAATGGCGGATTTCGGTGGCCAGCCGCTCAATCGAACTGGCAATGACGCCGAGTACGGCAAAGAACATGGCGTGACGGTCGCGGGGGATGACCTGTGTTGAGACCGGCTCTATGGCAAGGCCAAGTTTCGCGGCCACATGGGCCTCAACTGATGGATCGATACTGGCGAACGTGCCAACCGCTCCTGAGATGGCGCAGGTTGCGATGTCCTTGCGGGCAAAGGCCAGACGCTCCTTGGCGCGGGCAAACTCCGCGTGGGCATAGGCGAGCTTCAGGCCAAAGGTGATGGGTTCGGCGTGAATGCCATGGCTCCGGCCAATGCAGGGCGTCATCTTGTGTTCGAAAGCCCGGCGCTCAAGTGCTGCCAGCAGTTCATCAAGGTCGGCCTGCAACAGGTCTGCCGCCCGGCAAAGCTGGATATTGAAACAAGTATCGAGAACATCTGATGAGGTCATGCCCTGATGGACAAAGCGTGCCTCCGGCCCGACAATCTCCGCAAGATGCGTGAGAAATGCGATGACGTCATGTTTGGTGACGGCTTCAATCTCGTCGATCCGCGCTGCATTGAACACCGCATCTTTGCCCTTGGCCCAGATGGCGGCGGCGGCGGCCTTCGGCACAATGCCCAATTCTGCCATGCGATCAGCGGCATGGGCCTCAATCTCAAACCAGATTCTATAACGGGTTTCAGGGGCCCAGATATGGGCCATCTCTTTGCGGGAATAGCGCGGGATCATGCTGCGCCCCTTATCAAATGGCACTGCAAGTTGCGAGTCGCGATTTCACTCAAAGAGCGCGAACGGCACGGCGATGAAGCGCCGGTCAGAGCCCTCAAAACCCCGGCTGTAGACCCCGATGAGCGCCACCATCGGGTCATCCTTGAGGCCGTAGGCCGTGGGGGCGAAAATCGCCTCCAGGTCATAGCCAAGGGGGCAATAGCGTGATTTCGGAATGGCCTTGTCCCTGGCAATGGTTTTGCTGGCGCCGGATTTCATGTTTTTGAGTGAGAGCTCCATGCCGACGAAGGTGAAAATGTCCGCATCCAGGCAATCCTTGGGCTGGGCCACCGCCACGTCCTTGACCTGCAGTTCATAGGAGCCGAGTGCATCATAAGCCCCGCTGTCGGCGGTGGATGTGTAGTAACGGGCAAAACGCACCTTGCGCCGGTCCGCAATGATTTCCGTGAACGGCATGTGGGCAAGCGTGTCATAGGCCCCTGTCAACGTGAGGGGTTTCATCACAGGCCCGGCCAGACGCAGGGCCTTGTCACGTGTCGCCGCGATGTCGCCTTCACCTTCTTCGCCCTGGACCCTGACGGGCGTTCCCTTGACCCAGGCATCGGCGGGAATGTCGATCACCTGGATTTCCGAGTAAGCCGAGCCGGAACCATCCTGGATGCCGTATTGTTCGAATGCGAAGTAGCGCCCGTCCGGCGAAAAACCAATGGCGCGGCTTTGGGCGCCGTCGGCAGCCTGGGCAACCGCGGCAGACAGGCAAAGCAGGATGAAAGCCCGGAACATCAGAATGCCTTGAAGGTGACCGGTGTATAGGTGTCGCGCATGCCGGAACCCCTATTGTTGTTGGCTGTCCACGGAAAATTGTCCCTCGCTCCAGCGATACCAGGTGAAGCGCTGCTCGGTGAGGTCGCCGCGGGAATCAAATTGAATGGTGCCGATGATGGTGGGAATTTTGCTGCCACCTTTCAGCCAGTCCGCCATGGCGCGTCCGCTGTTCACATCACTGGCCTTGCCCGCAGCAACGAATGCTTCAACGGCGGCATAGGCAGGAAGCGTCGCCCCGTCCACGGTTTCCGCTTCGGGCAGGTCCTGCGTCACCCTGAAACGGTTGGCAAGCAAGACGGGGTCGGCGGCAAAGGTGACACGCGTACCCTCCGCAGCCTCTTTTGCGCGTTCCCAAAAGACCTCATTCAACAGCAGGTCTGGACCATAAAAGCGGGCCGCAATATTGGCTTCCCGCAAGGCCTTGGCCAGGCTTCCGGCTTCCGCCGCACCCAACGCGAGATAGACAACCGTTGCCCCTGACGTCCGGATGGCATTTGAAATATCGGCGTAGTCGGTGGTGCCGGCCTTGAGCACGTGCTCAGACCCGGACCTGACATTTTCCTTGAGGCGCTGGACGAGGGCGCGCATCTGCGCCTGGCCATCGCTGACGATGGCAATCTTGGCCTGAGGATCGTCGCCCAAGATCCGGCTTGCCGCCACACTGGCCTGGGCGTCGTCGCGCGTTGTCAGACGCAGGATGTTCCACACCTGCTGCTCGGTCACAGCTGGCAGCGTTGCCGATGGGGTGATCACCAGAATGCCTGCTTCGAGATAGGTCTTGGTTGCCGCGATGGTTGCCCCCGAGCAGAAATGGCCAATGACCACGCGGACATCCTGCTTGGCAAAGTCCCTTGCAACATCGAAGGCCTTGCGCGTGTCGCAGGCGTCGTCAGCAACGACGGCGCGAAGCTCTTCGCCATTGATGCCGCCGGCGCTGTTGGCGGTCTTGATGGCTGCCTCGACACCCGCCTGCATCTGCTTGCCGAAAACGGCGTTTTGCCCGCCCATCGGGCCTGCAACGCCAACCAGGATTTCAGCTGCGGCAGGAAGTGAATTGAACAGGCAGATGAGCAGGACGGTGAGAATGCGCAACGGCAACTCCAATGCGAAAAGACCCGCGCAAACTATTGCGCGGGTCCTGTTCTAGCAAGTCGGATTATTTGCCTGGGGTTCATGCCAGGCAATCATCAACTACTCGTTCTGCACGTAGTTGAAGCTGCCGTCGTCCAGCTTCTTCCAGGTGTAGAGCACGTAGTCAGGGCGGGTGATGTCGCCCTTTGCGTCATAGCCCAGTTCGCCAATGGCAGTGGCCCATGGGCCATTTGCCTTGATCGCGGCAGCAACAGCCTGCGCGTCATCATTCTTGCCGACCTTGGCAGCGGCGGCAGCCACGACCTGAAGGGCAGCATATGAGTACAGCGTATAGGCTTCAGGCTCGAAACCGGCAGCACGGAACTTCTCGACGAGGTCCTTTGCGGCAGGGTTCTTGCGCGGATCGGGAGCAAACGTCATCAGCGTGCCTTCAACGGCAGGACCGGCAATCGCGGCCAGCTCGTTTGACACAATGCCGTCGCCCGACATGAACGTGGCGTTCATGCCCTGGTCAGCAGCCTGGCGCTTCAGCAAGCCAAACTCTGTGTGCAGGCCACCGAAGTAAACAAACGTAACGCCTGCGTCCTTCATCTTGGTGATGAGGGCGGAGTAGTCCTTGTCGCCGATGTTCACGCCCTCATAGATGGTTTCCGTGACGCCAGCGGCATTGGCTGACTTCTTGGTTTCGTCTGCAAGGCCCTGGCCATAAGGTGTCTTGTCGTGAATGACGGCAACTTTTGCGTCCTTGAAGTTGGCCGCAATATAGCCGCCGGCAACAGCACCCTGCTGGTCGTCACGACCGCAGGTGCGGAACGTGTTCCACAGGCCGCGTTCCGTGAGCTTTGGGTTGGTGGCCGATGGGGTGATCACCAGCGTGCCGTTTTCGGCATAGACTTCCGAAGCCGGGATGGTGACGCCTGAGTTGAAGTGGCCAATAACATACTTGACGCCGTCTGCAACAAACTTGTTGGCAACCGAAATGCCCTGCTTCGGGTCCGACACGTCGTCGCCGTACACAAGCTTGATCTGCTCGCCATTGATGCCGCCTGCGGCATTGATGTCGGCAACGGCTTGTTCCGCGCCCTTCTGCAGCTGGGCACCGAAGGCAGCGTTCGGTCCGGTGAGCGGACCCGCAACGCCGACAAGGATGTCAGCCCAAGCAGAGCTGCTGACTGCCATCATTGCGGCAACAGCCAATCCAGCCAAAAGTGATTTCTTCATAATATACAAACTCCCTGAGAATGTTTGAAGGTCTGTGGGTTATTTCCCTTCGCAGTGAACGTTCACCGCTTAAGGACTAAATTTGCCGAAATTTTTGGCAAATGTCACGCTGTTTCGGGCATCTGACCTCCCGGTCTTCCGCCACAAAGCAGTCTAAGTCGATTTATGGTTTCCTTCGCCAGGAAAGGGGCGAGGCTTTTTCATAGAGCCAATGGTATTGCTGTGTCATTTGGTTGGTGCGGGTATACAGGAAGGCAAGATAGGCCACACCGCCCAGCACAAGCGTATCCAGGAGGTACCGGCCAAGACTGACAAAAACGGCCTGGTACAGCGCAAAATGCAAAAAGCGCGCCCCAAGCCCAAGCAGCAGCACATAGACGGCAAGCACCGAGAGCGGCTTCCAGTCGCTTGCGACCGAACGCCCTGTCATCCAGGCAGCGCCCATGCACAGCAGCATGAACACATATTCCCCGGGCAGCGCGTGGCCACTGAATATGTCCATCAACATGGTGTTTGACCCACTTTCTTGCCCTTTGCTGCCATCAATGCGCCCCACCTTCAAGGTAGGCGGCACGGACTTCGGGATTTGCCAGCAATTCCTTGCCTGTGCCGCTCATGGTGATGTTGCCGTTGACCATGACATAGCCCCGCGAGGCCAATTTCAAGGCACCAAAGGCATTTTGCTCCACCAGAAAGACGGTGAGGCCCTTGGTCTCGTTCAGCATGCGGATGGCATCGAAAATCTGCTTGACGATAATGGGCGCCAGGCCGAGCGACGGTTCATCGAGCAGCAACAGCTTGGGCCGGGCCATCAGGGCGCGGGCAATGGACAACATCTGCTGCTCGCCGCCGGAAAGTGTTCCACCGCGCTGGTTGATGCGCTCCTTCAGCCGGGGAAAGAGCTGAAACACGCCTTCGACGTCCTCGTCATAGTGTTTGAGATTGTCGAGGCTGGCACCCATCTGGAGGTTTTCACGCACCGTCATGCGACCGAAAATCCGCCGCCCCTCGGGTGATTGCGCAATGCGCATCCGTGCGATCTCATGGGTCGGCTTGTGCGAAATGTCATGCCCGTCGAAGCGGATTGTGCCATGGCGGGCCTGCGGGCTGCCGCAAATGGTCATCATCATCGTGGATTTTCCGGCACCATTGGCACCGATCATGGTGACGATTTCACCGGCATGGACATCAATGTCCACGCCCTTCAGGGCCTGGATGTTGCCGTAGTAGGTTTGCACACCGCGAACCTGCAACAGCGCCTCACCCTTTGGACTTGCGGCCATCATCATCGACGCCCCTTGGATGCGGACTTGGTTTTCGCTTTGTCAGACGTTTTGCCAGACGTTTTACCAGACGTTTTACCAGACGTTTTGCCAGTCGTTTTACCAGTCGTTTTGCGTGCTGCCTTGCGCGCTGGTTTGGCCGGTTTCGCAGTCTTGGCGGCAGGCTTTCCGGCAGCCTTTGCCGCAGCGCGTACGACCGCTGCGACAATCGGGTCGGCAGCGATAATCGGGTCGGCGGCCACGTCCTCCACATCTTCAACACCCAGATAGGCGGCGATGACCTTGGGGTCGTTCTTCACATGGGTGGGGCTGCCATCGGAAATCTTCGTGCCATACTCGAGCACCACCACATGGTCGGATATCTCCATGACGACCGACATGTCATGCTCGATGAGCAGGATGGAGGTATCGGTGTCGTGTCGGATGGCCCTGAGCAGTGTGTTCAGTTCGTGCGACTCCCGGGGATTGAGCCCTGCCGCTGGCTCATCAAGGCAAAGAAGCTCAGGGTCGGTGCACATGGCACGTGCAATCTCAAGCCGCCGCTGCGCGCCGTAGGGCAGGTCACCTGCCGGGTCATCAGCACGGTCAGCAAGCCCGATCCGCTCCAGCCATGTGCGGGCCTTGGAAACCGACTGGTCCGAGGCCGCACGATAGCTCGGCATGCCAAACAGGCCTTTGAAGCTGTAGCCTGATGCGGCCATCAAGGCCTTGTGTTGCGCCACCAGAAGGTTCTCGAAGAGTGTGAGACCCGTGAACAGCCGGATGTTCTGGAATGTCCGCGCAACCTTCGCCTGGCCGTTCACGGCAAAATCCGGCATTCTTTCCAGAAGGAAGGTTTCACCATTTCTGCGCGCCAGCGTCATCATGCCCTGCGTCGGCTTGTAGAACCCGGTGATGCAATTGAAGACCGTCGTCTTTCCCGCGCCGTTGGGGCCGATGAGGGCGGTGATTTCTCCGCGCTTGGCCGCGAAGCTCAAGTCGTCGATCGCAACCAGTCCACCGAAGATCATGGACAAGTGCTCAACAGTCAGTATCGCGTTGGAGCGATTGTCTTCAGCAGCCGACATCAGCCGTGGCCCTCTTTGGAATATTCCCCGGAGATGGCCTTGCGTCCGGCATGGAGGAAGGCGGTCGGTTCACGCGTGCCGACAAAACCCCGCGGCTTGTAGAGCATGACCAGCACCATCGCCACGCCGAAGATCAGCATGCGGTAGAGTTCGGGGGTAAAGTCATTGCCAAATATCTGTTTGAGAAAATCAAGTTGCCGCAACAGTTCCGTGCCACCGATCAGCGCCACGGCGGCAATGGCAATGCCGGTGAGCGAACCCATGCCGCCCAGCACCACGATGGCCAGGATGACCGCTGATTCAAGAAACACAAAACTTTCCGGCGACACGAACCCCTGCCGCACCGCAAAGAACGCACCGGCAAATCCGCCAAACATGGCACCGATGGCAAAGGCCGTGTGTTTCGTGGTTGTTGTGTTGATGCCGAGTGACCGGCAGGCGATTTCATCTTCGCGCAAGGCCTCCCAGGCGCGCCCAATGGGCAGCCTGCGCAGGCGGATGGTGACAAACGCCGTCAGCATCGCCATCGCCAGGATAAGGTAATAGAGGAATATCTTGTAGTAGGCCGACGACGGCGCAAGGCTGAACATGGCTGCAAAACCATCAGGCCCGGCATTGAATTGAATGCCAAACAAGGTTGCCTTGGCGATGCCCGAAATGCCGAACGTACCCTTGGTGACGGCAGTCCAGTTGATCAGCACAAGACGGATGATTTCGCCAAAGGCCAGCGTGACGATGGCAAGATAGTCACCTCTGAGGCGCAAAACCGGAAAGCCCAGGAGGACGCCCCAGAATCCGGCGAGGATTCCGGCAAGTGGAAGCAGAATCCAGAACGACAGGCCAAAATAGGATGACAGCAGGGCATAAGTATAGGCGCCAACCGCATAGAAAGCGACATAGCCAAG
>JANPDD010000227.1:0-3417 GCA_031431295.1 Hyphomicrobiales bacterium
TTTCTTGCAAATCAATCGGTGCGGAAAATCAAATCCGTTTAATAAAGTCGGGCGTGCGTGAGTTCTTCACGGACGACAGTTTATCTTCCTTTTCTGCCAGGAGTGTTTCGCGGAGAGTCTGGATTGCCTCTTGCAGTTCGATTGTTGCGCCCTTCTTGACCAAATCTGTGACCCGGCCAAGTAGTGTAAGTGAGCTATTGGCTGCGGAAGCGCCCGGAAATTCCATATTTTGCTCCTTGTGCAAAATCGGAACATATGCCGAACGATCTCAAAATTCAATACCCGTTCGCATTGTCAGCCCGCAGCCTTCTCCATCACTTCCTCCGCCCATTGATTGAGGCTAATCCCCTTCACCTGCGCGGCCTGTGCTGCCTTGGCATGGGTTTTGGGATCAATGCGGAACATCACCTTGCCGGAATAGGGCTTGTTGGGTTCTTTCCCGGCCTCCTTGCAAAACGAAATATAGTCGTCCACCGCTTCCTTGAAAGCGGCCTTGACTTCCTTCAATGCCGTGCCGTGGAAACTGATGATGTCATTAATGTGCATGATGTGGCCGACAAGCAAATCGTCGTCGGCTTCATAAACGATATCAGCTTGATATCCTCTATAACTAATTGTGTTCATGGCTTTACTCCAATTTTTTCCAGTAGCGCCCGCACATCTCTCACTTGATATCGAATTGCTTCTTTTTGTGGATGCGGTCTGTGCAAGCTGAGCGTCTCCGCGCCGTGGCTGAACTTGACGCGAGAGCCAGCACCTTCTTTCAAAGTGCAGCCGACCGCGATCAACAACGACTCAATATCAGCCCAAGCGATGTTCGTTTTGGTCGGCTCTGCGAAAACAGCTTCCAATGTTCTGCGGTGCCGACTGTTCATGCAAGCGCTATATGATAGCAAATACTGAATTGCAAGCTGAATGTGCTATCACCACTTGAAATGTAAGGTGATCTGATACATATGTCTTCCATGGAAATCGGACTCTACACCTTCGCTGACGTTGCCGCTGGTCGCCCGGAGCTTGCCGGGCAGCGCCTGCGCAATCTTGTCGAAGAAATGGAGCTGGCGGATCAGGTGGGCCTTGATGTGTTTGCCGTGGGTGAACATCACAGGCCGGATTATGCGGTGTCGTCTCCCGCCGTGGCTTTGGCTGCGGGTGCCGCACGGACCAAAAATATCCGTCTCTCCAGCGCCGTCACGGTTCTCTCATCTGATGATCCTGTGCGGGTGTTCCAGCAGTTTTCGACTGTGGATGGCATTTCCAATGGCCGGGCCGAGATCATGGTGGGGCGTGGCTCGTTCATCGAATCCTATCCGCTCTTTGGTTATGACTTGGAAGACTATGATGCGCTCTTTGCCGAAAAGCTCGATCTGCTACTGAAACTGCGCGACACGGATCGCATTACATGGACGGGCGGGCTTCGCCCCTCGCTCAACAATCTCGGAATCTATCCACGCCCCGAACAGAAACGGATTCCGATCTGGATCGCGGTCGGCGGCACGCCGCAATCGGTTGTCCGCGCCGCCTCGCTCGACATACCCATGGCGCTCGCCATCATCGGTGGTGATCCGCGCCGCTTCGAGCCGTTCTATGATCTCTACCGCGAAACCCATGCGAAGTCGGGACACAAGGCCGAAGAAATCGAACTCAGCCTCAACATGCATGGCTTCGTCTCTGACACGGCGGAGAAGGCACGAGACATTTACGCCGCCGCACACCTCGAAGTGATGAACCGCATTGGCCGCGAGCGTGGCTGGCCGCCGCAGGGCCGTGAACATTTCGAAGCCTCGTGCGGACCAACGGGCAACTTGATTGTGGGAGATGCGGAGCGCGTGGCGGCACGCATCATTGAGCTTCACTCCATTTTCAGGAACACGCGCATTCTCATCCAGATGGCGATCGGCACGGTTCCCCATGCCGACCAGTTGAGGGCGATTGAGCTGATGGGCACCAAGGTTGCGCCCATCGTCCGTGCGGCCATTGGAGAAAAAACATGAGCCTTCCCCATATTCCTGATCCGCTGCCGGGTGACATTGCGGCGGCGGATGCGATTGAAACCGTGATTGTGCCGCGGGCGCGGGACCTCGGAGACTTTGAGGTGCGGCGCGCGCTGCCATCTGCCCAACGGCAAATGGTTGGCCCCTTCATTTTCTTTGACCAGTTCGGCCCGGTGCTGATGAAGGCGGGGCAGGGCCTGGATGTTCGTCCCCATCCGCATATCGGGCTTTCAACCGTCACCTGGGTTTACGATGGCGTGATCCAGCACAAGGACAATCTGGGTTATGACCAGCCGATCAAGCCCGGCGAGTTGAATTGGATGACAGCCGGCAAAGGCATTGTGCATTCCGAACGCACACCGTCCGCTGAGCGCGGCGCTGGCCAAAAAGTATACGGCATTCAGAGTTGGGTGGCATTGCCAAAGCAGCATGAGAATAGTTCGCCCACCTTCGAGCATGTCGATGATGTAGCCCTGCCGGTGTTGCAGGATGGCAAACGCAAGGTGCGGGTGGTTGCGGGTTCAATCTATGGCGCCACATCGCCAGTCAAAACCCATTCCGACCTGTTTTACGCAGATGTTTTGCTGGAGGCGGGTGGCCAACTGCCGCTGCCAACCGAACATGTGGAGCGCGGCATCTATGTGGTGGAAGGCAGCATCAGTGTTGCGGGTGAAACCCATGAGGCGGGCAGGCTGGTCGTGTTCCACCCGCGTGATCCAATCATCATCTCGACGCAAACCGGCGCGCGCTTCATGATGCTGGGTGGCGAGCCCATGGATGGACCGCGCTACATCTGGTGGAATTTTGTCTCGTCCTCAAAGGACAAGATAGAAGCCGCCAAGGACGATTGGAAACGGGCGCGCTTTGCCATCGTGCCAGGTGATGAAAAGGATTTCATCCCGCTTCCGGATTGACAATTCCCGCCGCGACACCAATCAGACTATAGGCCGACCTGATCAAAGCCCGTCTCTTTGCCCTGGTTAGCCTTGCCGTTCCCGCCCGTGTTCTTGCTATCCAAGAGGCGGCCCTGAGACGTGAAATTACCCCCTCCGCCTTCCTTGCCTGAACCACCCGACCTAGTTGTATCAAGAAAAATTCCTGCAAAGAACTCAGTGTGTCCACCGCTGCCGTTTACGCCGCTACCACCGACACTGCAGTTCCCGTCGCCGCAACCTCCATCGGCAGCAATTGACGGGGCGATCTGAAGAGCAAGAAACAACGCTGCAGCTGCACTGTGCATCGCAACCCATCTAAATCTGACTGTCATGAATCACCAATTCGTTAGGGCAGAATTGCCCAAGGTTAAGGCAAGGTCGAAACTATTTCGAAGCCAACCATGCGACGAGTGTGCAAGTCAATGGGGGCTTAGTTCCCCAGCATGATGTCGCGGGCTTCGCCTTCCCTGATCTGGAAAGACGCCGTC
>JANPDD010000228.1:0-1944 GCA_031431295.1 Hyphomicrobiales bacterium
GTTGTCGGCAAGCCCCGAACGCCAGAAGGCGGTTTCAAAGTTGTTCTGGGTATGGGTGGAACCGAGATAATGCGAGCCTGGTCCCACTTCGCGGATGGCGTCCATGGCTTGACCATTCTCCGAGAAATCCACGCCCTCGGCAAATTTCTGGAACATGGTGAGTTGGTCGGCATCCATGATTAGTTTTTCATATCCTGATGATAGTCCACCTTCCAGCCAGCCCGCCGAGTGCAAGCAGAAATTCACGCCGGAGAGAATAGTGGACCAGAGTGTGTTGGCACTTTCATAGGCTGCCTGCGCATCTGGAATCTTGGAGCCGCAAAGCCCGCCGCCCGAACGGAATGGCACACCCATGCGCCGTGCCAGTTGCGCGGCACCAAACGTCACATGCGCCGGTTCCGGCGTGCCGAATGTGGGTGCACCCGACTGCATGGACATGGATGCCGCAAAGGTGCCGAACACCACCGGCGCACCGGGGCGGCAGAGTTGCGTGAAGGCAATGCCGACCGATGCCTCTGCCAGAATTTGTGTGAGTGTACCGACCGTTGTTGTGGGTGACATGGCGCCCGCCACGATGAAGGGCGAGATCACGGTCGCCTGGTTGGCGCGGGCCAAAACCTTCAGCGCGCCCAGCATCACGCCATCCCACACCATGGGAGAATTGGCATTGATGAGCGAGGTCATCACGCAATTCTGGTCCACGAATTCCTTGCCGAACAGAATTTCGCACATGGCCACGGAATCCGCCGCGCGTTCACCCGCCGTCACCGAGGACATGAAGGGTTTGTCGGAATATTTGATGTGGGTGTAGATCATGTCCAAGTGGCGCTTGGCCACTGGAATGTCGACAGGCTCGCACAGGGTGCCGCCCGCGTGATGCAGGCTCGGCAGCATGTAGACGAGCTTGGCGAAGTTGCGGAAATCCTCGATGGTGGCGTAGCGGCGGCCCTCATCGAGGTTGCGGATGAAGGGCGGGCCATAGACAGGCGCAAACACCGTGTTGTCGCCGCCGATCACCACGCTGTTGGCCGGGTTGCGGGCGTGCTGCACATATTCACGCGGTGCCGTCTTGATCAGCGAACGCACAAGGCCGCGCGGAAAGCGCACGCGGGAACGCCGAGGGTCCGAGGCTGACGGTTTGACATCGCCACCAGCCTCCTTCCACATCGCAACGGCTTCTTCGTCTTCGTAGAAGTCGATGCCGGTTTCCTGCAGCACCGTTTCGGCATTGTGCTCAATCAGTTCGAGTTGGTCATCGGAATAGGGCTCATAGAGCTTGATCTTGCGGCGAACATAGCCCGCTTGTTTGACAGCCGTATTGGTGCGCAAGGCGCGGCGGGCATCTGCTCCGCCACGGGCGCGGCGTCCGGCGGGGCTGGCGGATGGAGCTTCAGACATGGGGCTTGGCCTCTGGTGAGAAATTGTCACCAAAGGTTTAGGCGTTTGCCGGGTGAGGGGGCGGCGGCAAACGTCAGGGCAGGGCGCGGAAACGACTGGCCCTCGGGGGGCATCAGGCAGGCGTGAAGGCACGGCTCCGCCCTTGTTCACCCGGTATCATTCCGGATGGAGGGAAGAAGGGAGGCGTGAGCGCTGCTCAACGCGATATGGGATTGGCTTAAAGTCCCGAAGAACAGCGCCTTGCAGCGCCCACACGGCAGGATGTTCTTCCAATGAACCACAGTCAGCCTGCATGCTTGGGGACGTTACCCCCGGAGGGAACCTTAGTCCACGCGATGGCCCGCCTATAGGGAACAGGGTCCCCACGTTTTCCTCCGGAAAACGTGAATCTGAAATGGCACAAATCCTTTCCGCAAAAGTCTGCAACTTTTGCGGGGATTTGTGCGCCGCCATGCCGGGGTCCTAAGGGAGTCCGGGGGCAATGACCACGTTTGCCATCACCAGCGGACCTGCCCCTCTCTCCGCCCGAACTCACCGTCATGAGCA
>JANPDD010000229.1:0-1834 GCA_031431295.1 Hyphomicrobiales bacterium
CAATCAGATATATGTGTGCTTCCTGATTCCATCATAGGTAGCATTGAATTTGTCGTACAACCTGTTTCGCGCATAAAGTCAAGACGTGGCTGTACGGTTGCCGTGTAAAGCTTCGACAGTGGTTATGGCAGCCTTCCGCATTCAAGAAACTTTGAGAGGAAGTGTCGCTGCCGCTTCAAACTTGCGGTCAGCGGCCAATTCCCCTATAGGCCCGCCCGTACGCCCGGCGCCGTTCACCCCTGGAGGAAGGCCGGGCTTTTATTTGTTTGGAGAAGACAATGTCGAAAATCGTAACGATCAAGGCTGCCACACGCAGCCAGGCTGGCAAGGGGGCCGCTCGTTCCGTTCGCCGCACCGGAGATGTTCCGGGCGTGGTTTATGGTGACAAGCAGGACCCGCAGCTCATCACGCTGACCTACAAGAACGTGCAGCCGCACGTCGAGACGGGCCGCTTCCTGTCCACGCTTGTTGACCTTGAGGTTGATGGCAAGACCGTGCGGGCGATCCCGCGCGATGTGCAGTTCGAGCCTGTGAAAGACCGCATCATCCATGTGGATTTCCTGCGGCTGGGCAAGGATGCCCGGATTGCCGTTAATATCCCCGTGCATTTCAGGAACCAGGAAGCGGCCCCCGGCCTCAAGGCGGGTGGTGTTCTCAACATCGTGTCGCACTCGGTTTCGCTCTATTGCCCGGCGGACTTCATTCCCGATGACATCGTTGTCGACCTCACGGGCATGCAGATCGGCCAGAACATTCACTTGTCCGGCGTCAAGCTGCCAGACCGCGTCACATCTGCGTTGCGTGACGACGTGACCCTGTGCGCCATCTCGGCCCAGGCCAAGGAAGAAGAGGTCGTTGTTGAAGCTGTTGCCGCAGAGGTGCCTGCCACGGCGCAAAAGGCGCCTGTCGCCGCACCTGGTGCTGCTGCTGCACCGGCCAAGGGAGCGGCACCAGCCGCCGCTGCTGCCCCTGCCAAGGGTGCAGCACCAGCCGCTGCTGCCCCTGCACCGAAAAAGAAGTAACGCTTCGCATCGCGCAGGGGGCACCCCATGTTCCTGTTCGCAGGCCTTGGCAATCCCGGCGCCAAGTACGCCCACAACCGGCACAACATCGGTTTCATGGCGGTGGACGAGATTGTCCGCCGCCATTCTTTTGCAAGCTGGCGCAAAAAGTTCCATGCCGACATGTCGGAAGGAGTGATCGCTGGCGAGCGCGTGCTGGTGCTGAAGCCGCAAACCTACATGAACGAGTCAGGCCGCGCCGTGGGCGAGGCGGTGCGCTTCCACGATCTCGATCTCGACAAGGTCTATGTTTTTTATGACGAGTTGGACCTTGAACCCGGCAAGCTGCGCGTGAAGCTGGGCGGAGGAGCCGCCGGCCACAATGGCATCCGCTCGATTTCTGCCCACATCGGCCCGGACTATAAACGCGTGCGGCTCGGCATCGGCCATCCGGGCGTCAAAGAACTCGTCATGCCCCATGTGCTGGGAGATTTTGCCAAGCAGGACCGGGAGTGGCTGAAACTGTTGCTGGACGCCGCCGCAGAAGAAGCCCCGCTGCTGGTCGAAGGCGAGGACGAGAAATACCAAAGCCGCGTGCATCTCGTGGTCTATCCGCCACGGCCAAAGCCGCCGAGGAAGGTGGAGTAGGCTCTCACACTCAGTGCACCCCTACCCGCTCTGCGGGGAGGGGAAGGGGTGGGGCGGCAGGATATTTTATACGCATAATAGTACGCATAAAACTTGACCGGTGCCCACCAACCGCCTATATCACCAGCGATGGGCAACGAAACAAGCACGCGAAAGATCGTCGCCCGTTTGGTGCGTGAAGGCTG
>JANPDD010000230.1:0-16392 GCA_031431295.1 Hyphomicrobiales bacterium
CCGTCCAAGCCTGGTGATCGAATCGAGCAGGATCACCACGTCGCGGCCGTGCTCGACAAGGCGTTTGGCTTTTTCGATCACCATTTCGGCGACCTGCACATGGCGCGTCGCCGGTTCGTCGAAGGTCGAGCTGATCACTTCGCCCTTCACCGACCGCTGCATGTCCGTCACTTCCTCGGGCCGCTCGTCGATCAGCAGCACGATCAGGAAACATTCGGGATGATTGGTCGAAATCGAATGGGCGATGTTCTGCAGGACAACGGTCTTGCCGGTTCGCGGCGCCGCTACGATGAGCGCGCGCTGTCCTTTGCCCAGCGGTGATACGATGTCGATCACCCTCGCTGTATAATCTTTTCGGGTTGGGTCGGCAATTTCCAAGTCGAAGCGCTGTTCGGGATAAAGCGGTGTCAAATTGTCGAAATGCACCTTGTGGCGCACCTTGTCTGGATCTTCAAAATTGACGCTATTGACCTTCACCAGGGCAAAGTAGCGCTCCCCGTCCTTGGGGCTCCTGATGTGACCTTCCACCGTATCGCCAGTGCGCAGCGCAAACTTCCTGATCTGGCTGGGGCTCACATAAATGTCGTCCGGTCCGGGAAGATAGTTTGCCTGGGCCGAGCGCAGAAAGCCGAATCCGTCCAGCAGGACCTCGACCACACCCTCGCCGATGATCTCGACGTTGCGCGCCGCAAGATTTTTCAGGATGGCAAACATCAGTTCCTGCTTGCGCAGGGAACTGGCGTTCTCGACTTCGAGTTCCTCTGCTGTGCTGACGAGTTCAGCCGCAGACTTGCGCTTCAGTTCGGAGAGCTTGGTCTCCTTCAGGTCGTCCATGCTGGTCATTTAACAATTCTTTTTTGAAACGTCGCAGCCGCAACGGGCATGGCCCAATGAGCGGTCAGGACAAAAGGGGAGGGGAGTCGCAGAGCGACCGAAGGCTCCCATAGCAGCTTCCAGTGCCCCTGTGAAGTGCGATGCCGCACAAGGCAATTGTGACCCTCAAATCAGGAAAAAGGCCTGACCACAACAGTAATCACGATCACGATCAGAAGGAGTGTGGGGATTTCATTGATCGCCCGGTAGTAACGTGGACCATGCGGTCGTTCGCCGCAGAAAAATCGTGCCGTCTGGTGTTCAAGATAACCATGAAAGCCGGCGAGCACCAGGACTGCGGCCAGCTTCATCACGAGCCAAGGCGTCGCAAGCGATTGGGACGATGCCCACAACAACGCCACCCCCGATGCGAGCGCTGCGCAGGCCGCAGGCCGCATGATGACCACCAGCAACCGACGCTCCATCGCCTTGAACACCGCGTCAACCTCGCTGCCCACGGTCTTGTCGCTGTGATAGACGAAAAGCCGCGGCAAGTAGAGAAGCCCAGCCATCCAGGCGACAATGGCCAGCACGTGAATGACTTTCGCCCAAAGGTAAATCACGGCGCACCTGAATCATATAAGCGGACGGCGCGCAACAATGCTGAAAGGTTCTCTGGCGGCGTGTGCGGCAAAATGCCGTGGCCCAAGTTGAAAATATGATGGCCCATCGGCACTTCACTACAAATCCGCGTTGTGTCTTTCGCCAATAAATCCTCACCCCCAGCAAGAATTTCCGGCGCAAGATTGCCCTGCACCACAACACCATCGGGAACAGCGCGCAAGACCTCCGCCAACCCCTGTCCCTGCTCAATGCTCACTGCATTTGCAGCGGTTGCCACTGCAAGCCCGGCGTGACCAGAGCCCAGTCCCCGCGCAAACACAATCACCGGAAAATCAGGAAATACCGCCCTCACACCCAGAATTACATCGCGGACAGGTGCATGTACCCAGCGCTCCCGTGACGCTGGTTTGAGATCCCCCGCCCAGCTGTCGAAAATCTGCACGACTTCCGCACCGGCTCGGATCTGGCCAACAAGATAGGAAATCGAAATCACAATGATCTGTTCAACGAGGTCTTCAAACCACTTCGGCGCAGCCTCAGCAACCTCCAATGCCAGAGCCCTGTCTGATGCTCGCCCTTCGATCATGTAGCTTGCTACCGTCCACGGCGCACCGCAAAACCCGATCAGAGCAACATGTGGTGCAAGTTCAGCCTTTACCCGTTGCAGCGTCTCATACACCCGCTCGAACTGCCACGCCTTTCCGTCACAGTGAAGTACCCTCATATCCGCCGCACTCCGCACCGTTGAAAGCAACGGACCTTCGCCCTCGACAAAATCCAAACTGCATCCCATGGCGTGCGGAACCACCAAAATATCGGCAAAGACAATTGCCGCGTCCAGATCAAAGCGCCGCAGCGGTTGCAATGTCACCTCCGTTGCCATGCCCGGATCGTAGCAAAGCCCAAGAAAACTTCCCGCCTTCTCCCGCACTTCCCGGTATTCCGGAAGATAGCGCCCCGCCTGGCGCATGAGCCATACCGGGCGCCGCGCCGACCTTTGCACACGCAAGACATCGAGTAGGGCTTTTGCCACTCCGTAACTCCTTAAGAAAAGGTAAATATAAGACTGTTGAGTCTGTTGGGCTGTGGAGAACGTGGATAGTGGGTAGAACTGCGAGCGTCGAGCTCCCCGTCCCCGACATAAAAGCGGCATAAACGCATCAAAATTCAATGGTCATGTTTGGCCCTTGCCATCGTGTTTCCGGGTCCCCTTAGGTGTTGACGGCAAGAACCCTTATCAACAAGTCAGACTCCCGCCAGATCGGGGTTGTCCGGCGACAACGTTCTTACCCCTGTACTTATCCCCAGTCATGTGGACAAGTTCGAATTGCGCTTGTCGCCGCTGCAAAATGCTATCTATGGCAAATGATCATCCTTGCTTCCCAGAGCCAGATGCGGCGAAAATTGCTTGAGGCAGCAGCCATTCAATTCGAGGCCCGCCCCTCGCCTCTGGATGAGGAGGTGGCAAAGCGCAAGCTCGGCGCGGTTGGCGCAATTACGCTCGCAGCAGCGCTTGCTACTCTGAAGGCGAAGGCACTCTCAGCGCTTAACCCTCTGGCCTTCGTCATTGGCGCAGACCAGACCCTGACCCTTGAAGGTGAAACACTTCACAAGCCGCAGACACTGCACGATGCCAAGCACCAACTCTGGCGCATGCGCGGCAAAACCCACGAGTTGCACAGCGCCGTGGTGGTGACCCAGGCAAACCGCGTGCTGTTCCAGCATGTGGAAACGGCCTCCCTCAGGATGCGTCCATTCAGCGCTGCATTTTTCCATGATTATCTGCAGGCATCAGGTGACCGCATCCTGTTGTCACTCGGCAGCTACCAGATAGAGGGTCGGGGTCTCATGCTTTTTGAGCGGATCGAAGGCGACTACTTTTCGATCCTGGGTCTGCCCATGTTGCCATTGCTTGCCTTCTTGCGCGAAACCGGGGAATTGACGTCATGATCCGCGCCCCCGTCCGAGTATCAGTGATCGGCTGGCCCATTGCTCACTCACGTTCGCCGGTGATCCATGGTCATTGGCTGAAGACTTATGGAATTGTCGGCAACTATACGCGGGAATCCGTTGCACCGGCCGAGTTGCCAAAGTTCATTGACAGTCTGCGCGGCGGCGAGCGTATTGGATGCAATGTCACCCTGCCGCACAAGGAAAGCAGTGTCAGCCTCGTTGATGAACCAGACGAACGTGCGCGCCGGATCGGTGCTCTCAACACCATCTGGCGGCAGGGCGACCGGCTGCTCGCCACGTCCTCCGATGGTGCGGGCTTCATGGCAAATCTAAAGGACCATTTGCCGCAGATTGATGTCTCCGCAGCCCCGGTCACCATTCTGGGAGCAGGGGGCTCGGCCCGTGCGCTCGTTGATGAACTGCTGCGCCAAGGTGCCGGTCAAATCGTGATCTACAACCGGACACTCGCACGCGCTCAGACGCTTGCAGCACATTTTGGTCCGCTTGTCGTTGCCGTCGATACGGTAGACCTGCCCGCGCGGCTTGCCCAATCTGGCCTGATGGTGAACACGACATCGGCGGGATTGAACGGCGATCAGGAACAACAACTCCCGTGGACCCATGTGAAGCCGGAAATTCCGGTAGCCGACATTGTCTACACGCCCCTCGTCACTGCCTTTTTGCAGAAGGCGCAGGCCACAGGACATCCCACTGTGCCGGGGCTCGGCATGCTGCTTCATCAGGCTGTTGTGGGTTTTGAGAAATGGTTTGGTGTCAGGCCGGTGGTGACACAGGAGCTCCATGACATTGTGGCCCGCGACATTGATCCGGACTTTCGCCCATGATTGTTGTTGGCCTGACGGGTTCGATTGCGGTTGGGAAATCCGAGGCTTCAGCAATACTGAGGGCCCAGGATATTCCGGTTTTTGACGCTGACCAGCATGTGCATGATCTTTATGCCAGTGCCGCCGGGGCGGAGCTCGTCAAAATGATCGCACCAGAGGCGTTGGTGGCAGGACGTGTGAACCGGGACGTGCTTTCCCGCATTGTCCTCAGCGATCCGCATAAACTGAAACTGCTGGAGATAGCTGTTCATGCCGACGTTCGCGCCAGTCGCGATGCCTTCTTGGCGGCGGAACGGCACAAGGGCAGCGAAATTGCCGTGCTCGACATCCCCTTGCTGTTTGAAAGTGGAGCCGATGCTGACGTCGACGTGACACTCGTCATCTCGGCTGATGCAGATATCCAGCGGAAAAGGGCACTGGCAAGGTCGGGCATGAGTGAGGAAAAACTTGCGGGCATTCTGGCGCATCAAATGCCCGATGCAATCAAGCGCGCCCGGGCTGACCAAGTGATCGAGAACAACGGGACGAAAGACCAACTGCGGCAAAACCTTTTGGCATTCCTCACCAAAATCAAGAGCGGAACTTCCTGAAATGTTTGAAATCATTCTGGACACGGAAACGACTGGCATTTCCCCTGCCGACGGCCACCGCATTGTGGAGATTGGCGCCATAGAACTCTTGAACCATGTACCCACGGGCAAGTCATTCCACGTCTACATCAATCCGCAACGCGACATGCCGAGGGAAGCCGAAGCGGTACACGGATTGTCTCAGGCGTTCCTGAAGGACAAGCCTGTCTTCAGGGAAATCGCGGATGAGCTTTGCGGTTTTATTGCGGGCAAGATTCTGGTCATCCACAACGCCAGTTTTGATGTGGGCTTTCTCAACGCTGAATTGTCAACGCTGCAGCTTCCGGCCATCGAATACGGGCAGGTGATTGACACTCTGGCACTGGCGCGCCGCAAGCATCCCATGGCATCAAACAGTCTTGATGCGTTGTGCAAACGTTACGGCATAGACAATTCGAAGCGCAGCAAACACGGAGCCTTACTGGATGCTGAGCTTCTTGCCGAGGTCTACCTGGAATTGATCGGTGGCCGTCAGACAGCACTGAATCTATCCTCAGGAGTTGCCGACACCAAAGGGAATTGGGTGACCTTGTCCGAGCGGGCAGTCCGTCCGCAAAGGCCAGCCGCCCTGCCGTCGAGACTGAGTGTCGAAGAAGTGCGTTCCCATCAGGATCTCATTTCCACGTTGGGTGCGGCCAGTCTTTGGCGAAACAACAGCTAGAGCAACGGGCGAGCAAGTGGTCCCGGCTTTCGCCGGGATGACGCCACGTGCGAAGCGAAAGCTGCTCCGGATTCAATATGCTGCAGCAACTTGTCTGCGTTCAATTGAACGCAGGTTGCTATAGGGGAAACGCCTTGGCCACCTGACTGCTCAGGCCTGTGCCACTGACTTCTGTTTCATACGCTGTTGATACATGGCAGCGAAGTCGATCGGATCCAGCATCAGCGGTGGAAATCCGCCATTGCGCGTGGCGTCGGCCATGATTTGCCGTGCGAATGGAAAGAGCATGCGTGGACATTCGATCAGCACGGCGGCATGCAAGACGTTTTTTGGAAAGTTTTCCAATCGGAAGATGCCGGCATACAGCAGGTCTGCCCCGAAGATCACCTTGCCTTCGCCACTGGCCTTGGCGTCGAGGTGCAGTTCGACTTCGAAATCACTGGGTCCGAGATTGCGGGCGTTGACGTTGACGGAGATATTGATGTCAGGCTGGTTTTGCTGCGGTGCCAGTGAGCCTGGCGCATTCGGATTCTCAAAGCTGAAATCCTTCAGGTACTGCCCTAAGATCTTTACTGAAGGTTGTGCGCCAGGCGCAGGCTCAGGTGCTGTCAATTTCGGCGGGGCCGATGCAACCGGACGGGCCTTGGCAGACATACCGTTCTGCGGTGCTGCTTTGGCGGTCGACTTTGCAGGTGCCGTCTTCGCCGATTTGCTGGCTTTTGCCATACTGTAAACTCCTTGCCGCGCGAAGATGGGCCTTCGCAAGATTCTCTGTCAGCTATCATGAAGGGGGCGTTGCCGCAATTGACAAGTAGGGCCAGTCCCGAGCCGCCGGTGAGACAATCTCGGTCACTTGATGGCCCGAAGGTACCCGAGGTAAATGACGGGCGACTTTGACTGGCCATTGAACATGCTTGGCGAAGTTCTATATGACATGGATAAATTGCCGCCGACCGTGGCAAACCCGTACACCAGCCAGCGATTGATAAAGGTTTCGATTTTGCCTGCCTTTGATCCTTTGAACATCATACTCCTCGCCATTGCCGTCGTGGTCTTTTGGCGCCTGAGATCCGTTCTTGGAAACCGCACGGGCGGGGAACGACCGTCGGCAGACGTGACAATATTCCGGCCGCGCAACGAGCGCCAACCGCCAGCTGAAACCGGCCCAGCGCAGGAAGATCGTTCCACATCCGAATCAACGCCACAATCGGTGTGGGTGGGCTACGCTGAAGAGGGCAGCGACACGGCCCTGGCCCTGGAAAACATTGCCAGGACGTCGGGCGCCTTTCACCCGGAGAGTTTCATGGAAGGAGCCAAGCGCGCATATGAGACGATTCTCGTTGCCTTTGCCGCTGCCGACAAGGCGGCGCTGAAGCCGCTGCTGGGCAAGGAGGTTGCAGCTTCCTTTTCAGCCGCGATAGATCGTCGGCAGAAGGAGGGATCAACGCTCGTCTTCCAGTTTGTGGGTGTCAATTCCAGCAGATTTGAACGCGCCAGTTTGGATGAAACCCTGGCCTCGGTGACCGTCCGGTTTCGCAGCGACATGATTCACGCATTGCGCAACAAGGGTGGCGAGGTCATCGAGGGAGATGCACGCGCGGTGAGGGAAATAGAGGACATTTGGACTTTCGAGCGCGACGTCACAAGCCGCGACCCCAACTGGCGCTTGGTCTCAACCGATGAAGAGCCCATCTGAGACGGAAGGAAACGCGTGGCGCGCGGCGTCTCCCACATCGGCAAGCGCTGGTCAATTGGCGCCTTCGGATGCGCAGGCCCTCGACAATGTTCACCTGCAGGCGGTCGATCTTCGAAGCCTTCGAGGGTTTGCACAGGATGATCTTGCAACAGCACTGCCCGCATTCCAGCGACAGGCTGGGGAAATCCTGGCGCGCGGTGCCGGATTTTCAAGGGAAGTGAGATTTGCGGGTGCACACGCCGACTGGCTCGACGTCTGTCGCAAATCCCTGACCGCCACCAACGCCCGGGAATTTTTCAGCACCGCATTTGTGGCCCTTCATGTTTCAGGAGGTGAGCGGCCGGAAGGCCTGTTTACCGGCTATTTCGAACCGGAAGTTGCGGGCTCGCGCCAACAATCCACGGAGTTCCCCGTCGCGGTCTATCGCCGTCCGGAGGACCTTGTGGCATTTACACAAGCGGAAGAGGCACAAACCGGTTTGAAGTATGGTCGGCGCTTGAATGGTAGCCCCAAGCCCTACTTTTCGCGCAGTGAAATTGAAAACGGCGCACTTCACGGACAGAAACTTGAAATTTGTTGGCTTGAGAGCTGGGTTGAGGCTTTTTTTGTCCACATCCAAGGTTCGGGCCGGGTTCGTTTCGCTGACGGTACAACAATCCGTCTGTCCTATGCCGCAAAGTCCGGCTTGCCCTACACCGGCATTGGTGGTGTCCTGGTTGAGCGCGGCGACATGCGCCGGGAGGCCTTGTCCATGCAGGGACTGAAGACCTGGATGGCACAATATCCGCAGCAGGCCCGGGAATTGATGTGGCTCAACCGTTCTTTCGTGTTCTTTCGCGAGATCTTGGTACCCGATGAAACGTTGGGTGCCGTGGGGGCGGCTCAGGTTAACCTCACGCCGGGACGCTCGCTCGCGGTAGACCGGAGCCTGTGGACGTTTGGAACCCCCATGTGGATCGAAACCTCCTACCCGCCGGAAGCCGCCAGGCCCAAGACCCAGATCAACAGGCTGATGATCGCACAGGACACGGGCTCTGCCATCAAGGGTCTGGTGCGCGGCGATTTCTATTGGGGCTGGGGCGATGAGGCAGCACTCATTGCCGGTCACATGAAAAGTGCAGGCCGCATGCATGCGCTCCTTCCTCATGCCGTCGCCAAACGCCTTGGCCTGAGGTTTGGCCAGATGTCATGAAATCAAAAACTTTTCATCCTGCCGATCATGACCTGTGGGACGAAGTGCGCCGCAATATATCGCCCCTGAAGAAGCCGGCACGGCCAAGCGCAAAACTGCAAACCCAACCAGCCCCCACAAACAATCCACCGCGCCCTGCAAACCAGCCGGTGCAAATGCGTACAAAGACGGGTGTTGCTGACGGACCACCACAATTATCGGCCTTTGACCGACGCACCGCGCAAAGACTTTCCCGCGGCCAGCTGGAACCGGAATCAAGCCTTGATCTTCACGGCGAAGGTATTGCGGTTGCGCGTGTCAAGTTGCTGCGTTTTCTGGAAACGCAGCGCCATCAGGACCGCCGCCTCGTTCTCGTCATCACCGGAAAGGGCGGCTCCCCATTCGGTCGGCACACGCTTCACGGCGTTGCCTTTTATCATGCGCCCGAACGCGAAGGTCGACTGCGCCAGGAAGTGCCATACTGGCTGCATGATGCGCCGTTTCGCGAACACGTATCGGGTTTCCAGCCGGCCCATCCGCGCCATGGCGGTGGCGGCGCCTTTTACGTCCGGCTGCGCCGCCCAAAGCCGCAACCATGACACCGTTCGGAGAAAAACTGCGCCTGCTGCGCGAAGCGAAGGGCGTCACCCAAGCCAGTATGGCCAGGGACCTCGGCATTTCCAGCGCCTATCTCTCTGCCTTGGAGCACGGAAAACGGGGGCGACCTTCGTGGTACTTGGTGCAGCGGATCATCGCCTATTTCAATATCATCTGGGACGAAGCCGAACACTTGGCCGACCTTGCCCGTTTGTCCCATCCCCGCGTGACCATTGATACGTCCGGGCTTGATCCCAAAGCAACGGAACTGGCCAATCGCCTCGCCCAGCGCATTGCCGGGCTCGATGGCACCGCGCTGAACCAGCTCCTGGCTCAATTGCGGGACATCAAAGCGCAAAGCTGAATGCCGAAAGTGATTTCTGCCGTCGGCGCTTTTTGTGCTTCACCCCGCAATTTGACTGTTGCGCCCGGGCATGCTTTGCCTCGGGCGGGTTGCAATACCTTTGCGCCACACCACAAGGCTGATTCTGCTACGAAACAAAACGCATGAGTGAGAAAGCCGACAGTGAGCTTGTCAGGCGGCAGAACCGCCGCATTGTGCTCGGTGCCTTGCGCCAGCGCGGTGCCTTGGCCCGCGTCGAAATTGGCAAATTGACCGGCCTTTCCCCTGCTTCGATCACGGCCATTTCTGCCCAGTTGATCCAAGAGAATGTGATTTCCGAATTGGGCGAGGCGGCAAACTTGCAGCTTGCCTCAAAGCGCGGACGGCCTGTGGTTCGGCTTGCCCTCAATCCCGGGGCGGCGAGGGTTATCGCGATCAAGTTGTCGATTGACGATGTTCTGATTGTGCTGGCAGACTTTCGCGGTGAAGTCATTGCCCGCAGCGAAGTGCGCCTGCCCACCTATGACCTGACGCGGGACGACTTCGGACCCCGAATCGTGGAGGAAATATCACGCTTCCTGGACTGGCAAAAAATGAATCCACGTGACATTTCCCGCATTGGTATCGCCGTTCAAGGCTTGGCCGACATCAGAAAGGGAAGTATTTCCTGGTCCCCGGCATTTCGGGCAAGTGACATCCCGGTTGCCGCGGAAATCGAGCAGAATTTCGGCATTGCCTGCATGGTGGCGAATGACGCCAACATGATTGCGGAAGGCCTGGTATCTGTCGATCCTGCCCGCTACGGCGGTGTAACGGCTGCGATTTTCACTGGCTATGGCGTCGGCATGGGCCTGATCATCGACGGCGAGGTCTTTCACGGGGCGACGGGTGCTGCGGCAGAATTCGGCCACATGAACCACATTCCCGGCGGCGCACTGTGTCGTTGCGGCAGGCAGGGCTGCATCGAAGCCTATGCCGCAGATTATGGCATCGTCAGGCATTTCACCGGAGACACCCGCAGTGCTGTGCCAAGGACTGCCGTGCCTGAATCAACCATGGCCAGTCTGCAACAGCGCGCCATTGCAGGCGACAAGCGGGCGCGCTCGGCATTCGAAATGGCTGGAAACGCCTTGGGCTACGGCATAGCGAGGTTGATTGCCATCCTGAACCCCGACCGCGTCGTGCTCGCCGGACCTGGTCTGCAGACCGCAGGATTGATGGAGGCTGCCATGCATGCAGCATTGCAGGACGGACTGGTTGAAGTCTTGCGCCGCGATGTCTCCATCGAACAGGTGAAATTCAGTGATGACATGATTGTCCGTGGCACAATCGATGCCCTGCTTCGCGTTGTCGACAGGGACGTGCTTGCCGCCGCTTCCGCCTAGCGCTGCGGACAGGACAAACCTTTTGCAAATGGATTGTGTGTGTTAGCCTTGCAAGAAGGTGGCGGGTGGCTGGCGTTCTGCTGCGCCCGCAAGACAGGGACAGTTGCAAATAATGGGACGCTTGACCACCCATGTGCTCGACACGAATCTGGGCCGCCCGGCTGCCGGGATGATGATCGAACTCTGGAAAATTGCCGAGCCTGCTGTCAATCTGGTGAATGCCGTGACAAACAGCGATGGCAGGGTTAACGAGCCGCTGCTCAAGGACGAGAATTTTCAGGCAGGAATTTACGAACTCCGCTTCCACGCCGGTGATTATCTGCGCGGCACCGGCAGCACGTCAGATGATCCCGCATTTCTGGATGTCATTCCCGTTCGCTTTGGCATTTCCAATTCAGAGCAGCATTTCCATGTGCCGCTGCTGCTTTCCTCCCATGGCTACTCAACATACCGCGGAAGCTGATGGCAATGGCACGTGAAACGATCAGATTCCTGCGCCGCGGCAACGTTGTCGAGCACCGTGTCAACAATCCCATGCAAACAGTGCTCGACTATCTGCGGCTAGACGAAAAATCAATGGGCACAAAGGAGGGCTGCAACGAGGGTGACTGTGGCGCCTGCACGATTGTCTTGGGTCGGTTGAGCAACGATCATGTGATTTATGAACCCGTCAACGCCTGTATCCTGTTGATGGGCCAATTGCACGGTCGCGAATTGGTGACCGTGGATGACTTGACCATCGGCGGAAAATTGCATCCCGTGCAACAGGCCATGGTGGATCAGCATGGCTCGCAATGTGGGTTCTGTACGCCGGGCATCGTCATGTCGCTGTTTGCCCTGCACCACGGAGCGGAAAAACCTGACCGTCGCGTCATTGTCGACCAGTTGGCAGGAAATCTTTGCCGCTGCACCGGTTACAGACCCATAATCGCTGCTGCCCAGCAATCCTGCACCGGCAAAGCGGCAGATCTGTGGGCTGAAAGCGCCAGTCAAATTGTGGCCGAGTTGAAGAAACTCAACGATGCCGAAGACGTCTTTTGTGGCAATGGCGACGCGTTTTTGGCGGTGCCAGCATCGGCCAATTCACTGTGCGAACTTGCTGCAAGGCATCCTGACGCGACAATCGTGGCCGGTGCCACGGATGTGGGTCTGTGGATCACCAAGCTGCTGCGTACGCTGCCCAAACTGATCTTTACCGGTGGTGTTGCATCTCTCCACACTGTTGCAGACCGTGTTGCTACCTTGTCACTGGGAGGGGCTGTCACTTACGCCGAGGCGGAAAGACATCTTGCCGCCATTTCGCCTGATCTCGGCGAAGTCTTGCGCCGTCTTGGTTCCAGACAGGTCCGAAGCTCGGGTACGATTGCAGGCAACATTGCCAATGGCTCGCCGATCGGTGACATGCCGCCGATGCTGATTGCTCTTGGGGCACGGATTGTGCTGCGCAAGGAAAGCGAGCAGCGCGATCTGTTGCTGGAAGATTTTTTTATTGAATACGGAAAACAGGACCGCAAACCTGGCGAGTTGCTCTGGCGCATTGATATTCCGAAACTGAAGAGCAACGAACGTTTTTTCGCCCACAAGATCACCAAACGTTTCGACCAGGATATTTCTGCCGTTATGGCGGCATTCAAATTCGCCATTGCCGGGCGCATGGTGGGATCTGCCGTCATCGCTTTTGGTGGCATGGCCGCAACACCGAGGCGGGCCCGGAAAGCCGAGGACGCCATCAAGGGCCTGAAACTTGACGCTCCTGAAACGTGGGAACGGGCCGTGGCCGCTTTGGCACAGGACTTCGCGCCCATCAGCGACATGCGTGCCTCCGCATCCTATCGCATGGAGACGGCCCAGGCTTTGCTCACCAAGGCCTTGCACGAACTGGTGGGCGAGAGGCCGTCTTCACTGCGGGTGTTGACACCTGCGGGCAAGGAGGCGTGGACATGAAGGAGAACGTGGCCAATAAAAAGAAAACTCCTGCCGTCCCTGCCGCGATGGTCCAGGGCATTCTGGGCCAGGCCCTGCCGCATGACAGCGCAATCATGCATGTCCAGGGATCAGCTCCCTACATTGATGACCTGCGTGAGCCTGTTGGGCTGCTGCACATTGCCCCCGGCTATGCCATGGATGGCGCACGAGGCCGCATTGTCTCGTGTGACCTTGCCGCAGTTCGTGCATACCCCGGCGTCGTGCGCGTTCTGACAGCCAGTGACATTCCGGGAAGGAATGATTGCAGCGCCTCCATTGGTGGCGACCCCATCTTGGCTGACGGTGAAATCATTTTTCACGGACAAGTGGTTTTCGCGGTTGTGGCGACAACCCGCGATGCTGCCCGCCGGGCGGCCCGGCTTGCGGTTGTCAAAGTGGCACCCGAAAAACCGGTTGTCACGGCAGACGATGCGCTGCGGCTCGGGACGCCGGACATACTTCCTGAATACACATTCACCCGCAAGGACGTGAATGCCGTGATTGCCGCTTCCGGACAGGGCGTGCTTGATTCATTTCAGATTGGTGGCCAGGAGCATTTTTATCTGGAGGGGCAGATTGCCATGGCCCTACCGGATGAAAACAGGGGCATGACAGTGCTCTCATCGACACAGCATCCAACCGAGGTGCAGCACTGTGTTGCCCGCATGCTGGGCCTTGCTGACGGATTGGTGATCTGCGAATGCCGCCGCATGGGTGGCGGTTTCGGCGGCAAGGAAAGCCAGGCCGCGCAGTGGGCCTGTCTTGCCGCACTCGCTGCCCATGTGACAGGCCTTCCCGCAAAGTGCCGCCTTGACCGCGATGACGACATGATCATGACCGGCAAGCGCCACGACTTCCGCGTCAGTTCGGAAGCAGGCTTTGATGACGATGGCCGGCTGACCGGCGTCAATGTTGAATTCGATGCCCGCTGTGGCTGTTCCGCTGATCTCAGCATTGGCGTCAACGACCGCACCATGTTTCACGCCGACAATGCCTATTTCTACCCGGCCTTGCGCATCCATTCGCGGCGCCTGCGCACCGACACGGTATCAAACACCGCTTTCCGCGGCTTTGGCGGGCCGCAAGGCATGGTGTTTGCAGAACGTCTCATGGAATCGATTGCCATCAGGACAGGACGCGATGCGCTCGATGTGCGCAAGCGCAATTTTTACGGCCGGGGCCGCGATATGACACCCTATGGCCAGCAGGTGACAGACAATATTTTGCCGGAACTTGTGGGCAAGCTCGAGGAAACGTCAAGCTACCGGGAACGCCGCCTTCGCCTGTCCCAATTCAATGAGAACAGCCGCGTGCTGAAAAAGGGCCTGTCGCTGGTTCCGGTCAAGTTTGGTATCTCATTCACCCTCCAGCACATGAACCAGGCCGGCGCGCTGGTGCTTGTCTACACCGATGGTTCCGTCCAGCTCAATCATGGCGGTACGGAAATGGGCCAAGGCCTCTACATCAAAGTGGCCCAGGTTGTGGCCGATGTCTTTGGCATCGGCCTTGACCGTATCAGGATTGCCGCGACCTCCACCGGCAAGGTGCCGAACGCGTCGGCAACGGCGGCCTCTGCCAGCACTGACCTCAACGGCATGGCGGCAAAACGCGCGGCTGAAGAAATCCGTGACAACATTGCAAACCTCCTCGCCAGGGATTGGCGCGTGCAAAAGGCCAAGATCAGGTTTGAAGGCGGCATGGTGGCGGCTGGCAGCAGGTCGATGAGTTTCGCCGAGGCATGCAAGCATACCCACCAGGCGCGCCTGCCACTTTCGGCAACCGGTTACTACGCCACGCCGAAGATCACTTGGGACCGGCCGAAGGCCAAGGGAAGGCCGTTTTTCTATTTTGCCTATGGGGCCTCGTGCAGCGAGGTCACGATCGACACCATGACGGGCGAAATGCGGGTCGACCGCGTCGACATTTTGCATGATGTGGGCAAGTCCATGAACCCGGCCATTGATCTGGGCCAGGTGGAAGGCGCTTTTGTGCAGGGCATGGGCTGGCTCACGACGGAAGAACTGGTTTACGATGCTGACGGCAGATTGCGCACCCATGCGCCATCAACCTACAAGATCCCTTGCGCCTCTGATGTGCCGGAAGAATTCAATGTGGCGCTCTACGACTCCAAGGGCAACAAGGAGGAAACGATTTTCCGTTCCAAGGCTGTGGGCGAACCGCCACTCATGCTTGGTATTTCGGTGTGGACGGCCATTTTCAGTGCAGTGGCCAACCTGGGAAACAGGACCATTCCCGCGCTTGATACGCCCGCCACGCCTGAAGCCATCATGCATGCCATCAAGAGTATCCGCGCATGAACATCATCGCACGTGCCAAGAAACTTGTTTCTGAAGGAAAGACCGTGGCGCTCGTCCGGGTGGGTGAGGTTTGGGGTTCGGCACCACGTGAGACGGGAGCCATGATGCTGGTGACCAACGCCGGTATTCTGGGGTCAATTGGCGGTGGTGCCTTGGAGTGGAAGGCCTTGGCGGAAGCCCGGCATATGCTGGCCCAGGGTCCCGAAAGGCTGGTCACCCAGCAGGCACTGGGCCCGGACCTGGGCCAATGCTGCGGGGGGCGCGTGGTTCTGGAAACGCGGCTTTTCAACGCGCACTACACTGATGAATTGCCAGACACCCCTGCGGAACCACGGCGAACCCTCATGCTGTTTGGTGCAGGCCACGTCGGCAAGTCACTTGTGCTGACCCTGGCGCAGGTAGAACTGGATATTGTTTGGATCGATCAGCGCGACGGTGCCTTTCCGGCGGCGGTTCCTGGAAACGTGACTTTGCTGCGTCTGGAAAATCCGGTCGACGCCTTGGCGCACGCACCCACCGGCACGCTGGTGTTCGTCATGACCCACTCCCATGCCCTGGACCTTGCCATCGTCGATGCGGCGTTGCGAAACCGAAACATTGCGGAAACCGGCCTCATCGGCAGTGCAAGCAAGCGGGCCCGTTTTGAAAGCCGTCTGCGTGCGGCGGGTGTGCCAGAATCTGCGATCAGCCAGTTGATTTGCCCCATTGGCGTAGCGGGGATCCACTCAAAGAAACCGGAAGCCATCGCCATATCAACGGCAGCCCAGGTAGTGGCACTGGACGAGCGACACAAACTGGAGGATGCATCGCATAATGCCTCGGCACGGCAGCAGCGGGCATAGGCATGAAGCTGGACAAACAGTCACCACTTCTTGAGGCCCGAAATATCGTCAAGGTTTTCGGCACGCTGAAAGCCAATGATGATGTTTCGATAAAGGTTATGGCGGGTGATATCCACGCTTTCCTGGGCGAGAATGGTGCGGGCAAATCCACCCTCGTCAAGATGATCTATGGAGCCTTGCAACCCACCTCCGGGCAATTCTTCTGGAATGGGGTGCCCGTCGCCATTCCCAGCCCGTCGGCCGCCCGCGGGCTCGGGATCGGCATGGTGTTTCAGCACTTCTCCCTTTTTGAAGCGTTGACGGTGGCGGAAAACATTGCCTTGGCCATTCCGGGTCCGTTTGAACTCGCCACTTTGTCGGACAGGATATCCACAGTGTCGGCTTCGTATCGGCTTCCTGTTTCGCCCAGCGCGGTAGTGGCGGATCTGTCGGTGGGCGAACGTCAGCGCATCGAGATTGTGCGCTGCCTGTTGCAGGAACCAAAACTGCTGATCATGGATGAGCCAACTTCCGTGCTGACGCCGCAGGAAGCCGAGCAGCTTTTCAATAC
>JANPDD010000231.1:0-2151 GCA_031431295.1 Hyphomicrobiales bacterium
CAGGCAAGCCGCGCCGATGGAGGAATGGGGCCCGTGTGGTCCTTGCCACTGCCGCCACGACGGTGTTAAGGGCAGCCGTCAACCCACCGAATCCGCTCCGCAAGAGGTTGGCTTATGGCTCGCATTTTCCCTGAATATCTGGCTTTCGACGACGTGTTGATGAAACCCGGCGCATCATCGGTTCTGCCGTCTGATGTTTCGACGCGCACGCAACTGACAAAGTCGATTGCACTTTCAATCCCCGTCATGTCCGCCGCCATGGACACGGTGACGGAAGCCGGCATGGCCATTGCCATGGCGCAGGCGGGGGGCCTTGGCGTCATCCACAAAAACCTCGATATCGCAACGCAGGCCGACCATGTGCGCCAGGTGAAGCGCTTCAAAAGCGGCATGGTGGTCAATCCCATCACCATCGCCCCCGATGCGACAATCGGCGAGCTTCTGGCCATCAAGCAGCAACACAAAATCTCCGGCATTCCGGTGGTTGACGACAAGGGCCGTTTGCTCGGCATCATCACCAATCGCGATGTGCGCTTTGCCACCGACATGAACGCCACAATCGCCAGCCTGATGACCAAGAACATCGTCACTGTGAAGGAAGGTGTGGACCGCGACGAGCAGCGCCGCCTGCTGCACAAACACCGCATTGAAAAGCTGATTGTCGTTGATGACGACAATCATTGCATCGGCCTTATCACCGTCAATGACATGGAAAAGGCCGCTGACCATCCCTTCGCGGCGAAAGACGACAAGGAGCGCCTGCTGGTCGCGGCGGCCACTGGCATTGGCGATGCTGGGCGCGAGCGCGCCGAGCGCCTGATCGATGCCGGCGTCGATGTCATCATTGTTGACACGGCACATGGCCATTCCATCAATGTGTTGCGGCAAGTGACGCTGGTGAAGAAGCTTTCCAACAAGGTGCAAATCATCGGCGGCAATGTGGCGACTGCCGAAGGTGTGAAGGCCCTGATCGACGCCGGAGCGGACGCCGTGAAAATCGGCATCGGTCCTGGCTCCATCTGCACGACGCGCGTCGTTGCAGGTGTCGGCGTGCCGCAGTTCTCAGCCATTGTTGAATGCGCCGAAGAAGCTGCAAAGCACGGCATTCCCGTCATCGCTGACGGCGGCATCAAGCTCTCAGGTGACATGGCGAAAGCCCTGGCGGCGGGCGCAAACGTGGCGATGATTGGTTCGCTTCTGGCGGGCACCGATGAAAGCCCCGGCGAGACTTATCTCTATAATGGCCGCACCTATAAATCCTATCGCGGCATGGGCAGTGTCGGTGCCATGGCAAGGGGATCGGCGGACCGCTATTTCCAGCAGGATGTCAGCAACACATTGAAGCTGGTGCCCGAAGGCATTGAGGGCCAGGTGCCCTTCAAGGGACCAGTCGCCACCGTTTTGCACCAACTGGTGGGCGGACTTCGCGCCTCCATGGGATATGTGGGAGCCGAGACGATTGCACAGCTCCAAAGCAAGGCTGTGTTCGTAAGAATAACAAATGCCGGACTTCGTGAAAGCCACGCCCATGACGTGATGGTGACGCGCGAGGCCCCGAACTACCAGAGGGTGACATGACGCTTGAGAAGTGGTTGCTGCTGCCGGTGTTCCTGCAGGTACTGTTGATTTTTGTGGTCGGTGTGCTGAGTGGCCGGGCGCGGGTCGCGGCGGTGCGTGAGGGGAGAACCAAGCTCAAGACGATAGCCGTAAACAATGAAGCCTGGACAGACGACGTTGCCAAACTTGGCCGGAATTTCGACAACCAGTTTCAGTTGCCGAC
The DNA here is from genome assembly GCA_031431295.1 of Hyphomicrobiales bacterium. Classification (GTDB taxonomy): domain Bacteria; phylum Pseudomonadota; class Alphaproteobacteria; order Rhizobiales; family Aestuariivirgaceae; genus Aestuariivirga. The sequence continues at coordinate 1,781 of JANPDD010000231.1, forward strand.
CATGTTTTTTGCGCTTGTGGCTTTGTTGATCGCCACGGCGAAAGTTGATGTGGAGCTTGTCGTGCTTGCCTGGGCCTTTGTCGGCACCCGCTATTGGCACAGTTATGTCCACACCGGCAGCAATGTGGTGCTCACGCGCTTTCGCGTCTATGTCGCGGGGTTTGCCGTGCTGACTGCCATGTGGATTTGGTTTGCAGTTAAAACCCTGGCACCGACCTGACATCATGCGCATGCCCGGACGCGTCAGCGCGGCAATCGAAATACTCACCGATATCCTTGACCGCCACAGGCCCGCCTCCGAAGCCTTGCGCGATTGGGGAAAGTCCCACCGCTTTGCCGGCGGCGGCGACCGTCATGCCATCGGCACGCTG
>JANPDD010000232.1:0-1930 GCA_031431295.1 Hyphomicrobiales bacterium
GAGTGTGGCCGCATATTCAAAACAGGCAAGCTGTTCCACTTCGTTCACACTGCGCAGGCCTGTCTCAGGATGCATGAAGAGCAGTGCCGCATTGCTGACGCTGCCAAACTCCTGCAGCGCCATGACAAGGTAATGCGGCGCCTCGATCCATGCCGGATCGAATTCACCGGCGTCGGTTTCAAAGCCCTTCCAGCCCGCGAGGCCGATTTTCATGCCCTTGCGAACGCCGGCATCCCGCAATTCCGCAACGAGATCCCGCATCTTGTGGCGCGGCTGGCCCATGAGACTGAGGGGCTGCCACAGTCGTCGTTCAAACTCTCCTTTTGCGCATTCGGCGTAGGGGAAGCCTTCATTGCCCGCAAACAACGTGGGAAGGCCAGACTGGGTGACCACGAGCAAGGCTTCCTCAAAGCGTGGATCATAGCCGGTGGCCCAGGAGATATTGGCAACATGTTCCCGGTCGCCATAAATGACGATGGCGTCAAAGCCTTCTTCCGCCATGCGGCGGCGGAGGTGCGCGATCCGGGATTGGTATGTTGCAGGGGCAAGTTGCGGCTCTGTTGCGGGAACACCAAAATCGGGAAGATCGATCTTTGCCAGCCGCACGTTTCCCATCCTTGTCACCCTCGCTTCGAAAAGACCTTAACCGTCCCTTCGTCGCAACGCAAAACTGCCAAGGCCGGTCCGAAACTCTCGAAAATGTGATGCCTCTTGATTGCGTGGCGGACCCTTGCAGCTGTAGAATGGGCATGAGGAGTGATCAAGATGCATGTCATTCACCGCAAAACCTGGGCCTTGCCCGAGAGGCTCGTTACACCTGAATCATTTTTCGTGAACCGCCGCTCGCTGCTGGCGGCGGCGGCGGGCATCGGCGTCGCTGCCCTGTCTGGCCCGGTTCGTGCAGCGGATGATCCACGCATGGCGAATTACCCCGCCCCGCTCAACCCGAAGTTCAAGGATGCGGGCCGCGCCATTACTGACGAGAAGGAAAACACCACGTTCAACAATTTCTATGAGTTTGGCGCTTCGAAGCGGGTCTCGGCCGCCGCCGCGCGGCTGTTGACGAAGCCGTGGAGCATTGCCATCGACGGTGAAATTGATGTCCCCATGACAATCGACTTCGATGATCTCATGAAAAAGGTGACGTTGGAGGAGCGCGTGGTGCGCCACCGCTGTGTGGAGGCCTGGGCCATGGTTGTGCCATGGTCAGGTTTTCCTGTGGCCCAGCTCGTGGCCCTCGCCAAGCCAAAGACGTCCGCCAAATACATCCGCTTCGAGACATTCAATGATCCGGAAATGGCGCCGGGGCAAAAGCCTGGCCTGTTCAGCAGCTATCCCTGGCCTTATGTCGAAGGGTTGACGATGGAAGAGGCCATGAATGAACTCGCCTTCATCGTGACGGGTGCCTATGGCAAGCCGGTGGCCAATTCCATGGGCGCGCCCTTGCGCCTTCACACGCCCTGGAAGTACGGTTTCAAGTCAGTGAAATCCATTGTGCGCATCAGTTTTGTCACCGAACGGCCGGTCAGTTTCTGGGAAACCATCAACGCGGGTGAATACGGCTTCTGGGCCAATGTGAACCCTGAAGTGCCGCATCCGCGCTGGAGCCAGGCAGAAGAGCAAATTCTCGGCACCGGCGAACGTGTGCCCACACAGATTTTCAACGGCTACGGCGAATTTGTTGCCCATCTTTACGCCGGCAAGGAGGGCGAAGCCCTCTACATGTGATCCGGCGCTAGCGCGCCGTGCGGTCATCTGGAACCAGATGACCATAAGCATTGCGCGCAGGAGTCGCCCGTGAAGAACCCCACTTTCACGCGGCTTGAAGTTTTTGCTGCGTAAGAATCAGGGCCAGTAATAGGTACAATAAATCCCTCAGCCAGTTGAGTAGGAGGCGGAAGTTGTAGCCTGCTGCAGCGAGGATGGCGTT
>JANPDD010000233.1:0-10268 GCA_031431295.1 Hyphomicrobiales bacterium
GACAGAACAGCTCAGGGGACAGGCGGCCGAGGACCCCTCACCCGAAATTCCGCTGTCACACCGCAGCACCTCGCAATCGGGCATGAGGGCCCATAATGAGCGCCTGATCCTGTCCCTTGTCCGCGCCCATGGCGCGCTCCCCAAGGCCGAGATCGCCCGCCTGGCGGGACTGTCAGCCCAGGCTGTTTCGGTCATTGTGCGGCAGATGGAAACCGACAGGCTTGTCCGCAAGGGAGCCTCCATCAAGGGCCGCATTGGCCAGCCGTCCCAACCCTATTCGCTCAATCCCGAGGGTGCTTTTTCCCTTGGCCTGAAAGTCGGACGGCGGTCTGGCGACCTCTTGCTGATTGGCCTTGACGGCCTGGTCCGCCAAAGGGTTCACATGCCCTATCATTTTCCGACACCTGCCGAATTCCTCACATTTGCCAGCGCGGGCCTGAAGCAAATCTTGACGGAACTGGGGGACAAGGCCAGCGCCAGAATTTGCGGCATCGGTGTCGCCGAGCCCTTCGACCTGTGGAAATGGCAAGAGGAAACCGGAGCCCCCCACGAAAAAATGGCGGCCTGGAAAGACTTCAACCTGACTGCTGAGTTGGCCCGGCTCTGCCCTTGGCCGGTCATCGACTGCAATGACGCAACAGCGGCCTGCGCCGCAGAGCTGTTTTTCGGGAACGGCCGAAGCTACGGCGACCATGCCTATCTCTATGTCGGCTATTTCATCGGCGGCGGACTGGTCCTCAACGGTCAATTGCACCAGGGGCCAAACGGCAATGCCGCCGCCATCGGCTCCATGCCGGTGCCGCGCGGTGATGGCGGCACAGAACAGCTGATCCGCTCTGCCTCGCTGTTCCGGCTGGAACTCGCCTTGCGCAATGGCGGCATTGATCCCGCTTTGCTCTGGCAGCAGTATGAGGACTGGTCAGCGGCCGAGCCGCACCTTGAAAAATGGATCGCCACTGCCGCGCGCGGCATCTCCCTTGCCTGTGCCGGCATTGCCAGCATCATCGAATGCAAGGCCGTCATCATCGATGGCGCCATGCCAGGCAGCGTCAGGCAAAGATTGACTGCTGCCGTCATCCGCGAACTCGCCCAAGTCAACCTCGACGGCATCACCCCCTTTGATGTCCGCCCGGGTTCGATCGGCCCTGATGCCCGCGCCCTTGGCGCTGCCAGTCTGCCCCTGTTCGCGAATTTCATGATCGACCGGGACGTGCTGTTCAAGGAATTGAACTGAAGCTTGCGGTTTGACGGGATTGCCGCTTAAGCCCTGCCCATGCTGGTGCTGGCCTTCGACACGACCATGGCTTCCTGTTCAGTCGCTGTCTATGACGCGGGTGCGGGAAAGCTGCTGGCCGCGCTCAATGCGGCCATGGCCAAGGGCCATGCCGAGGCACTGGCCCCCATGGTTCAGCTTTGCCTCAAGCAGGCCCGCATTGGGCCCTCGCAACTGGGCCGCATCGCCGTAACCATAGGCCCAGGCACGTTCACAGGCGTGCGCATCGGCCTTTCACTGGCCCATGGCATGGGTGTTGCGCTGGGCTCTGAGGTTGTGGGTCTCGACACACTGACGGCAACGGCCGCACCGGTTCTGGCCCATCATGACAGGCTTCTCGTCGTCCATGCCGCCGGTGCCACAGGAAAATTTCATGCAGCGCGCTTCACGGCAGGCCACCTTGACCATGGACCGGCTTTCGTCGATCTGGACGCGGCACGTGCACTTGCCGCAGCGCCTGGCACAGCCGTCCTCGGCACGGCTGCGGACACGCTGAAGGCCGCCGTCCCGGATCTGGTCCGTATCCCGGGCCATGATCTTCCACAGGCGGCGCATTTCATTGCGCACGCCGCAGGCCTGCCCAAACGGGAGGACTATCCGCAACCGCTTTATCTCCGTGAACCGGACGCCAAGCCCGCCGTGGCCATTGAACATGTGACGACAAGGCCGGCGGGCGCTGGCGACCTTCAAACCTTGTCACGGTTGCATGGCATGTGTTTTGCAGAAGGCTGGAGCGCAGACAGTTTTGCCGCCGCCCTGGCGCTGCCGGGGGCGCTGGCCCTCGTGGCGGAATGCGATGGTGCCGCCCGCGCCTTCGTGCAGCTGCGCCAGGCCGCCGACGAGGCGGAAGTCATCACCTTGTGCAGCGAGCCGCGCTGGCGCCGCAAGGGACTTGCGAAAAAACTGATCGGTGCGGCACGGGAATTGCTCCGCGCACGGAATTGCCGGCGGCTTTACCTAGAGGTGGCAGACGACAACAGGGCGGCGCGGGGCCTTTATGGCAAGCTCGGATTCACGGAGACCGGGATGCGCAAGAACTACTATTCCCGTGCCGCGGGGTCTGCTGTTGATGCCATTGTGCTGGTGCTTGTGCCGTGAAACATGGGCGGCCCCTGCTGATGCTGCTGGCCTTTGCTGCCATCACCGTGCCGCTCATGCCGGTGCAGCAGCTCTTTGTCTGGTTCTGGCCGGAAGGTGCGAGATGCCTGCCCCATCTCTATCACCGGCTGCTGGCCCGCGTCCTTGGCATCAAGGTTGTTGTTTCCGGCCCATTGCCACCACCGGGGGCGGCACTGATCGTCGCCAACCATGTCTCCTGGATCGACATCATTGTCCTCAGCGCCGTCATGCCGGTGAGCTTCGTGGCCAAGAGCGACATCGGTCGCTGGCCCTTCTTCGGCACGCTGGCCAAGCTGCAGCGCAGCGTGTTCGTTGAGCGGGAACGGCGCCACAGCACGGGACGCGAGCGCGAGACCATCAGCCAGCGCCTTGGTGCTGGCGGCAAGGTCGTGCTTTTTCCCGAAGGCACATCAGGAGACGGCCGCAGTGTCCTGCCGTTCCGATCATCCTATTTCGCGGCTGTGCATGAAGCAAGGCTGCCCATCGTGCCGGTGACGCTCGCCTACACGCGGACATGGGGCCTTCCCATGACGCCCCGGGAACTGCCGCGCTACGCCTGGTACGGCGACATGGACCTTCCCGCCCATCTGTGGAAGGCCCTGGCGGAAGGCCCGCTCACGGTTGAGGTTTATCTGCACCAGGCCCTGCATCTCGACCACCCCAAGGCCCGCAAAGGGCTTGCCGCGAAAGCCGAAACACTGATCCGGACGAGTTTGGTGGCTGCCCTTCACGACAGGCGCAAAACAGGCTAATGCCCCAGCTAGCGCAACGAACGATCGAATCGGCACGATTTGAGAGAGGAAAGTTGCGCCAACATATTGAATTTACGAGCATCGTTACCGCGGTCAATTGATGTTTGTGATTTTCCAATTGACCGTGCGATGCTCTCATGAACGACATGTCCGGTGTTTCGACCCAAGGCAAAAAGGTTTTCATCAAAACCTATGGCTGCCAGATGAATGTCTATGACTCGACCCGCATGACCGACATTCTGGCGGGCGAAGGCTATGGCGTCGCAACTGCGCCCGAAGATGCCGATCTCGTGATCCTCAATACCTGCCACATCCGCGAGAAGGCCGCCGAAAAGGTCTATTCCGCACTCGGACGCATGGGCGGCCTGAAGCGCGCCCGTGCGGCAGAAGGCAAGGAGACGCTGATTGCGGTTGCAGGCTGTGTGGCCCAGGCCGAGGGCGAAGAGATTGCCAGGCGTGTCAAGGGCGTTGACCTCGTCTTTGGTCCGCAGACATTTCACCGTTTGCCAGATTATCTTGCCCGCCAGCGCCAGACCGGCCGCACCATTGTGGAAACGGAATTTCCTGCCGCAGAGAAATTTGACGCCCTTGCCGCGCGGCAGCCGACAGCGACCGGTGTTGCCGCTTACCTCACCATTCAGGAAGGCTGTGACAAGTTCTGCACATTCTGTGTTGTTCCCTATACGCGCGGTGCCGAGGTCTCACGCCCGCCTGGCCAGATTGTCAGTGAGGCCCGGGCTCTTGCCGCACAGGGGGTGCGAGAAGTGACGCTGCTGGGGCAGAATGTGAATGCCTATGCCGGGGCCCATGCCGGGGCCCATGAAACGATAGCGCGCAACGGCGGCCAGTTGAGCCTTGCAGGCCTCGTCGCCGAACTGTCATTGATTGATGGCATCGCACGCATCCGCTACACCACAAGCCACCCCCGCGACATGAGCGAGGACCTGATTGCCGCCCACGCAATGAATGTGAAGTTGATGCCCTATCTGCATCTGCCCGTGCAGGCGGGTTCTGACCGCATCCTGAAAGCCATGAACCGGGGCCACACCGCTTCCTCCTATCGCGACACCATTGCCCGGGTCCGCAAGGCACGGCCTGACATCGCCATCTCCGGCGACTTCATTGTGGGTTTTCCCGGCGAGACGAAAGACGAGTTTGAAGAGACCCTCTCCCTCGTCCGCGAGGTGGGTTATGCCTTCGCCTATTCCTTCAAATATTCGCCTCGCCCTGGAACCCCGGCAGCCGACATGGAGGGGCAAATTCCCGAAGAGGTGAAACTGGCGCGCGTGCACCGCCTGCAAGCCCTGCTCATGGAACAGCAGCAGGCCTTCAACCGGGCCTGCCTCGGCAGAACCCTGACGGTCCTGGTGGAAAAGCCGGGCCGCCAGACGGGCCAGGTGATCGGCCGTTCGCCCTATCTGCAAAGCGTTCATTTGGAGCTTGCCGACGCCCGGCCCGGCCAGTTGGTGGAGACCCTCATCAAGGGGGTTGGCCCCAACAGCCTTTCGGGCCAGTATGTGAGTGCAAACGAGTCGAGTCTCACCCCCACAAAAAGGACCGGAGAGGAAAACCATTGAGCCAGACGATCAGCGCCCTTCACCCTTCGCGCCATGCCAGTTCTTCTGCCACCCCGCCCCGGGTCCATACTGCCGACGACACAACCTACACCCTGACCTTTGAGGACAACCGCAAGCTGGCGAGCCTCTTTGGCGGCCATGATGAACACCTGGCCCTGATCGAACACCGCCTGGGTGTGGCCATCACGCCGCGCGGCAACCGTGTTGCCATCCGGGGCGACAAGGATTCCGTTGAAAACGCCCGCTCGGCGCTCCTCTCACTTTACGGCCGGGCGAGCCGCGGCCTTGAAATCAACCGCGGCGAGGTTGATGGCGCTCTTCGCATGGTGAAGGCACAGGCCGACAAGGACGTGAGCGACGGTGCTGTGCGCACCCGCCGCAAGGCGGTGATGGCGCGCACCCCCATGCAGCGGGAATATATCGAAGCGATCCGCCGCCACGAGTTGGTGTTCGGCATCGGCCCTGCCGGCACGGGCAAGACCTATCTTGCCGTGGCCTGCGCCGCCGAGGCGCTGATGAACGGCGAGGTGGACCGCATCGTGCTGTCGCGGCCTGCCGTTGAAGCGGGTGAGCGCCTGGGCTTTCTGCCGGGCGACATGAAGGAAAAAGTCGATCCCTATCTCCGCCCCCTCTATGACGCACTCTATGACATGATGCCGCAATCGCTGGTGCAGAAGGGCCTTGCCGAAAACCAGATCGAGATTGCGCCTCTGGCCTTCATGCGCGGGCGCACCCTGTCGTCGGCCTTCATCATTCTTGACGAGGCCCAGAACACCACGCCGCAGCAGATGAAAATGTTCCTGACCCGCCTTGGTGAGGGCAGCCGTATGGTCGTGACAGGTGATCCCACACAGGTTGACCTGCCCAACCACGCAACCTCAGGCCTTGCCGATGCGCAAGCCGTGCTCAAGGGTGTCAAAGGCATTTCCCAGGTGCAATTCACCCAATCGGACATCGTGCGCCACCAGCTGGTGGGCCGCATTGTCGGTGCCTACGAAAAGGCCACACGGAAACCCCGCCCGGCGAAATGAGTGTCACCGTCGAAATCGAACATGACGGCTGGCAAAAGCTGGACGGACTGAATTCACTTGCCCAACGTGCTGGCCTCGCGGCGCTGGCAGCGCGGCAGGCAAAAGGCGATGTGTTCCTGCTTTTCACCTCTGACGCGGAGATCCGCCAGTTGAACCGCGCGTGGCGTGGCAAGGATGCAGCCACCAATGTTCTGTCGTTTCCCGTGGCCGCAGGCTTCAACCTGCCGGAGGGTGAGATTGCACCGCTGGGCGATGTGGTGCTGGCCCATGAAACCATTGTCCGCGAGGCTGAGGCGCAGGGCAAATCCGCCAGCCACCATACGGCCCACCTGATTGTGCATGGCGTGCTCCATCTTTTGGGCTATGATCACCGGACGGATGCCGAAGCCGCCGTGATGGAAAACGAGGAACGCCGCATACTGGCGGGCCTTGGCATCAGCGATCCCTACGCCCCCTAGAGAAAATGACGAACGAGAAAACTTTCGAATCCAAACCCGGCATCCTGCAAAAGCTGCGCCGCCGCTTCCTGCGCACGGCTGACCTGCGCCAGAGCCTTGAAACCGTGATTGAAAGCCATGCCGAGCACTCAGGCTCGCCCGCCATGGCGGCGGACGCCCGCTCCATGCTGGGCAACCTCCTGGGCTTTCCGAACCTGCGTGTCGATGACCTGATGGTGCCGCGCGCCGACATCACCGCGCTTGATGAGAGCGCCACCATGCGCGACCTTCTCGACAAATTCACCGAGGCCAACCACTCGCGCCTGCCCATCTACCATGAGACGCTGGACGATGTGACCGGCATGGTGCACGTCAAGGATTTCCTCGGCTGGCTTTCATCGAAGGGCAAGACCAAGAAGGTCAGGGGCAGGGCCGTGGACAAAGCGGTGAGCCGGGTGATGGGCCTGTCGCTTGCGTCCGAAGAACTGGCAACGACCATCAAGTCCCACGGCGGGCTGGTGCGCGAAGTGCTGTATGTGCCGCCCTCCATGCCTGCGCCCGACCTCTTGGTGAAAATGAAAACCTCGCATATCCACCTTGCCGTCGTGGTTGATGAATATGGCGGCAGCGACGGGCTCGTGTCCTTCGAGGACCTGGTGGAAGCCATCGTCGGCGACATTGCCGATGAACATGACGCCGACGATGAGGCCGAGATGATCAAGAAGCAGGGCGAGGACAGCTTTATCGCCGATGCCCGCATCAGCATCTCGACACTGGATCAAATGTTCAAGGTCGACCTTCTCTCCGACGAGGAGGAAGACGAAGCCGACACGCTGGGCGGCCTGATCTTCGAAATGCAGGGCCGCGTTCCGTCCAAGGGCGAGGTCATCAAACATCCCGCAGGCCTTGAATTCGAGATCATCGATACCGATCCACGCCGGGTGAAAAAGGTGCGCATTCATGTTGCGCGTCCCGCCGCGTCCGAAAGCCCGGCCGAAAACAATAATTCCTAGTTGGGGAAAATAAAGGTTGACAGCGCGCGCGGATATATCCCCTTGACCTATGCTTGTGGACTCGCGCGAAACGTGCGAGGGTTGGGGGATGTCAGTGTTTAGGAGCTATTGGGCCACGCTGGTCGTGGCTATCGCGGATAAGCGCCATCTTGTCGAAGGTATTATCGGGCTCGCAATTTGGGCGTTCCATTGGATTGGAACCAGCCTTGGGTTCCCCTACGTGAACAACATTCAAAATTGGCACGTGGGCGCGGTAGTTGTCGTTTTTCTGTTGCTCTGGTGGCTGCTCAGTTACGCGACAGAATTGAGGCTAAAAGCACAGCCAAAACTTAGACTGATTTTTGATAGCATCAACAATAAGCCTGAATACATTAGCGCCAATGACTCAGGAGGGGCCATTGGGCCACTCAGGCTTGGGTATATTGTTGGCCTGGTGAATGACGGTTCGAGCTACCTGACAAACTGCAAGATTGGACTAGTAATTCATTCGAGTTTGGACATTCGCCCTCTTAGTGAAGGCCCCATTTATCTGAGCAAACCATTTACACTTACTCCCGGCGAACCAATTCAATTCAAGATTCTGACTGCCCACGTAGACCTGCCCGACAAGCCAGCAGAAATTTTCTGGTTTCGAGAAGAAAACGGAATGTGGATGATGAACCCTATACCACTTAGTTTGGTCGCTGACAGTTACGACATTTCAGTTCGTGCACATTGTTCGGAATCTAGGCCAGCAGAACTACTCTTGAAGTTGTCTAAAACCGAAAATGGCGGTTGGAAAATGAATGAAACCAAAAGGACCAAAGATCATCCAATAGCTTGGTTTGATCGAAGCGGAGAATTTGGTGGCTAGTCTCTTTGATAAACTACTCCACGCCATGCTCACCAAGCGCCCTAAGCCTTGGGGAAAGCCTGCAAGAGGGCGTCCATCATCAAGTCAGGGCGCTTCCGCAGGTTATAGCGGTACTCGAACTCGTGCAGGTAAGTCTGCAAGTGCTTCTTTGAAACCCAAACGTAAGTCCCCTTGATCGACCGCTTCACGTTCGCCCAGAAGGCTTCAATGTTGTTGGTATGAACATCACCACGCACCCATTCTTTTTTCTCATGGTTCACCGTGTCATGCCTGTAGCCAAAGTGCGGCAAGGTCTTGAAGGTGGCGGCTTCATCCGTATAGATTGTGCTGCCGTCAACTATGTTGTGGTGCATGGCGCGGCGCACGTCATGCCATTTGCGGCTGGCGATCACGCGAGTCATCACGTCACCTTCGCGCTCAATCATGCCAAGCACTACGGCCTTGTCATCCTGACCCAGCTTGTCGCGTCCGCCGATAAATGCCTTGTCGGCTTCCACAGGCCTTGCATCCGGTCCAGTGCCACCAAGGGGCGCATCGCCGTCAACCCAGCCCATGTACTTGCGGATTTCATTGCACATGCGCCACGCCGTCTTATAGGTCACGCCCGTTTGCCTCTGGACCTCTTTCGCAGACACGCCGTTGCGGCTGGAGCAAAAGAGAAACATCACATGGAACCATGTGGTGAGCGGCGTCCGGGTGGACTGGAACGGCGTTTTAGCCATGGGGTGAATGTGATGACCGCAGTTGCAAGTGAAAGCAGGTTCCTTGGACAACCTGTGGAAGGTGCCGTAGTGCCCGCACTTTGGGCATTTAGGGCTAATTCCGTAGCGGGTGCGAAACAGGTGTTGCAAGCAGGCTTTATCATCCGGGAAACGGGCCTGAAACTGCTTGAGTGTCATTGACTTAGCCATTTTCGTCTTGCTCCTACCTACACCATATAGGTACGATATTAGCATAGGTCAAGGGGATATATCCGAGCGCACGGTCTTTGTGCCAATGTCCGCCACACTCTAGGGGATTGCCCTCCTCTTGTTTGGGGCAATTTCAAGTGTTGTATTTGCCGGGGTATTGGCAACTCAAGATGCAAGTGGCACATAGCTGATTCGATGGGGGCCAGAAATTACCATCCTTGTCTGGAATAGCGTTCGCCAAGTGGCGCACTCATGTTAACGTCAGCGCAAGGATTTGCCTTGAAAATGTTGGATAAGTTGCCATCTATGTACGTGAATAATGCTCGGAGTGCGGCGGCTGATCAGTTTGCACTGACAGGCTTGGAAATGACTAAGCGTTATCAACGATTTCACTTATATCAGCCTAGCAACAACGGTTTCGTTGTGGGACTTGCGGACTTCGCATGTCTCGGCTGGAAGTTTTATGACTTGTCGGGTTATCCGTACGATGATGAACAAGCAGCACTGTTTTCTGATTGGGTGACACTTGGCGAAGACGCAGAAGTCGCGAGAGAAAAATTTGAAGAAACCGTCGGCAGGCGAAGCAACGCCACCTGATGGTGAAATACTAGCTCCGGCCAGAGGCGCGGTTGACCCGCGCCCAGGTGTACTGCGTGCGAGCATTACACAGTCGACATGGAGCGCACCCTTTCCTCCGCCTGACATTATGAAAAGATATGACGACGTTGTACCAAACGGTGCGGCCAGACTATTCGAAATTTTTGAGAATGAGACCAAACATCGCCGCGAACTTGAACTTACAACGCTGAAGTACCAGGGGCGAGATCTGCAGCAAGGCAAAATCTATGCACTCATATTTTCGGTTCTTGTGCTGGCTGTTGTCATATTCTGCATAATCTATGACGCCCCTTGGGTTGCGGCGGTATTCGGCGGAGGGCTGTTCGGCACAATTGCCTTTGGTTTGCTGAGGGTTTTTGGAGACGGTCAATCCAAGAGTACTGTAGCGCAGAGGTCCCAAAAGACTGACACGAAACGGCCCACAGCATGAGTGGCCTGTATCGACACCCGGTTTAGTGTTTTTACTTCGATAGGCGCTACAACAATCCCGCTGCGGCGGCGTGATCCCCAAGGCTGACGTCGGGCCTCGCACCAATGTGGGAAATGACTTCGGCTGCCGCCAATCCGCCCAGTTCGGCACAGCGCCGGAGCGGCAGCTCCCGCACAAAGCCAAACAGGAAACCCGCCGCATAGAGATCGCCCGCCCCCGTGACATCAACCACCCGGGCTACCCGCCGGGCGGGG
>JANPDD010000234.1:0-11391 GCA_031431295.1 Hyphomicrobiales bacterium
CGCTTCGGGAATCAAGGGAATCCCCTTTCCGCATTTGCAAGAAAATCGAGGGCAACACGCACGTTTCTTGCAAATCAATCGGTGCGGAAAATCAAATCCGTTTAATAAAGTCGGGCGTGCGTGAGTTCTTCACGGACGACGTGTTACTCCAGCAAACATGTCAGGTGAAATTGGATTCCGAGCGTTTGGATTGTGAAAAACCTGTAACTCGTCGGACCAGTACTCCACATATTCCTTGGCCAATACATCTTCAAAAAATGGCTTCCCTACATATGCGCCGGGGTTGGAGTTATATCGCCTACCTTGCCGATAGTATTCATAGTTTTCAGGTACATATCCTGCTTTGAGGCCCATTCGATTGAACTTTGAAAGTGTCCCCGCATTAGAAAATAGCACCGCAGAAATGTTCTCGGCTCCAGGCAAATCAAAGAAGCCTGTGGGAACCTCCTTCCCACGGTAGACATGTGGCTTGCCAGTCTCTGCGCGCCAATATCCCCCAGTAGGTTCAAAAACCACCCTTTTCCCATACAAGTATGGCCACAGCGCTCCATGCGAGTAGGTCATTGAAGCCAGTTCACCCTTTTCACCGGGCTTATGAAAGTCAGCAACCGCCAACAGAAACGGCTTATCTCTTGTTTCAGGTCGGTCCCAATATGGCTTTCCCGCAGCATTCTTCTTTGCGAGTTTGCTTGTTAGACTTGAGCCGAACTTCATCGGCATATAGTTCTTCAGAAATTCTGCAAGTTCTTCCCTAGTTTTTGGATTTGGATGAACGGCCAGCGGCCCAGATTGAGAAGATGTAACAGTCGTGGCCTCCACAGTGGATGAAATGCCCGGGGCAGAACACAAAAAATCCGGAGCCTCTGGCTGTTCTACATCGAATCCCAGCTCGCGAAATGTAGCCCAAAGATATAGTTCCCATATGCGCTGATCAAAAGCGGTCGTTTGAAACTCCCTGACAAAATTGGGATCGGAGGGAGCCAACCATGGCCCAATGTGTTGAAGCGCTGACCGGGCCGGCATGTGACCAAGATCGTCAAGCACAACCTGAAAGTAAGGATGCAGTTTCACATCTGGCGTTACCCTAAGTAAGTCAAAGGGAGCATTTGGCTCATCACCTTGCCAACCAAAATTGGCAGGAATGCCGTCTCTCACCAAGCACGCCATTTCCGCGAGAAGGAGATCAGTTGCACGAAGCTCATTTTGGATGCTCACGTCCAACTTGCAACAGCGGAATCGACCTATCCGATCTCGCGCAAGAATCATCCACGAGTAATCTTGATCACTGTTATCAAGGCTAACTAGTCCGAGTAATTCTTCTTTTTCGTCGGACCAATAGGAAACTTCATTCGAATAGAGTCGACTCGCAGCCATCCGAACTCCAATAGAGAGGAGGTGAAAGCGCTCAGGTGTCATTGGCCGAGCTAATTTTCCGTTCTGAGAGCGTTCTCGGGCGCGGCGCTTAGCGTCTCCCATCTCCGGTCCACTTCTTTGCCATGATGGCAAACAGCCTTAGTAAGCATTCTAGGTTTGTCACTACCATCCGTGATCTTTCGCTCACATCCTCTCCCCCGGCAGATTGCTCGCCTGTTTCACCCAATCCCCAAACTGCGCTTCGTCGATCTCCTCGTCCTCGTGGATGTCGAGGTAGCGGACGTCCTTCTGCTTCGATGGGCCGGGCGGCATGGGCTCTAGCAATGCGCCCTTGAAGAAGGCGACCTTCACGTATTTCTCGAAGCAGTGGAAACTCATGAACCAGCTGCCCTGCTCCATGCCGTAAAACGGTGAGTTATATTTCACCGCCTTCTGAACGCCCGGCACGGCACGCGAAATAACCACGTCGAGCTTTTTCCCGACCGCGCGTTTCCAGCCCGGCATGGCGGCGATATAGGCCTTCACCGGCGCTTCGCCCGTGGCCTTGGCAATCTGCGGATTGCCGCCGGAGAGGAGTTTAGTTTTTTTCGCCTTGGCTGGTTTGCGGGGCATGGGACGGGACCATAACACGCTTGATGCATTGCGGAAGGCGTGACCGCCCCACCCCCATCCTTCGGATGTCCCCTCCCCGCACAGCGGGTAGGGGTGAAGAGATGTGATTCACCCCTACCCAATCCTTGGGGAGGGGAATGAAAGGGGTGGGGCTGACGCTACTCAAACCGTTCGGGCACATGGCCTTCGCGCACCAGGTTCTGGAACTTGGTGAGCATGGCGTTGAACTGCAGTTCGACAATGCCGGTGGGGCCATGGCGCTGCTTGCCGATGATGACTTCGGCAACCCCTGTCACCTTGTTCATGTCGTCCTGCCAGGTGATGTGTTCGGGCGTGCCGGGGCGCGGCTCCTTGCGGGTCAGGTAATATTCCTCGCGGTAGATGAACAGCACGACGTCAGCGTCCTGCTCGATCGAGCCTGACTCGCGCAGGTCCGAAAGTTGCGGGCGCTTGTCGTCGCGGTTCTCAACCTGGCGCGAGAGCTGCGACAGCGCGATGACCGGCACTCCCAGTTCCTTCGCGAGCGCCTTCAGGCCCACGGTGATTTCGGAGACCTCCTGCACGCGCCCGTCACGCGCCTTCTCACGCGAGCCCACCAGCAATTGCAGATAGTCAACCACCACAAGGCCAAGGCCGCGCTGGCGTTTCAGGCGGCGGGCGCGGGCTGCAACCTGCGCAATGGTGAGGCCGCCGGTGGCGTCAATGTAGAGCGGCAGTTTCTGCAACTCCTGGCTCACCTCCACAAGGCGGGAAAATTCATCCTCGCTGATTTTGCCGCGGCGGATTTTTTCCGAACTGATGCCGGACTGCTCGGCGATGATGCGGGTCGCCAGTTGTTCGGCTGACATTTCCAGCGAGAAGAAGGCGACAATGCCGCCATCCATCACCTTGTTGGACCCGTCGGGCTGGTATTCGGCCCGGTAGGTCTTGGCCACGTGATAGGCGATGTTGGTGCCGAGTGCTGTCTTGCCCATGGAGGGCCTGCCGGCGAGGATGACGAGGTCCGAGTTCTGCAAGCCGCCCATCTTCTCGTCGAGATCGCGAAGGCCCGTGGAAAGTCCCGAGAGGTGTCCGTCGCGCTGATAGGCCGCCGACGCCATGTCGATTGCATCGGTGAGGGCGCGGCCAAAGGGCAGGAAGCCCTTGCCGTATTTGTCCACCTCAGCCAGTGAATAGAGCGTGGACTCGGCGCGCTCGATCATGGCGCGGGCGCTGTCCTCCACCGTCGCCTCATAGGCTTCGTTGACGATATCGGTGCCAACCGTGATGAGCTTGCGGCGCTGGGCCAGTTCATGCACCGTGCGGCCGTATTCCTCAGCGTTGATGATGGTGGTGGCGGACGCGGCAAGGCGCGCCAGATAGGCAGGCCCGCCCAGTTCCTTCATTGTCGTGTCATTCTCGAAGAAGGAACGCAGCGTCACCGGGCTTGCCAGCTTCCCCATCTTGATGAGGCTGGAGGCCGCCTCGAAAATGCGGGCATGCAGGGGCTCAAAGAAATGCTCGGCGTTGAGAAACTGGCTGACGCGGTCGCAGGCCTCATTGTTGGTGAGAACGGCCCCCAGCAACGCCATTTCGGCTTCAAGGTTATGGGGCGGCGCACGATAGGCTTCCCTGTCGGCTGTGGGTTCTGTGGGGCGGAGCGGAGTAACGGTGTTCATGGCGGTCCAAGGTGTAGCAGGCGCACGGCACAGGTGGTGGGGAGAATGCGACTTTAACCGCTATCCACACTGGAGAAAACGCTGTAATTTTTTGCTTTCCATTCAGCCGCTTGTGCGGAATGGAATCAGTACAGCGACTCACTTGCGGTTGCGGCAGCCGGCTTTGTGATGAACATGTTGCCCTTCGGCTGCGGCCCCTCGAAGATCTGCACGGCGTAGAGCTTGCCGTCCCTTTCAACAAGGCCGGTTGCAACCGTGATATAGTCCTTGCTCCGCATGGTCCGGGCATGGGCGCCACTGTTCACCCATTGCTGGAACAGCCGCTCCGCCTTTGCCGCATCGGGAGCACCCTTGCTGCGCTCGCGCGCGGCGTTTTCAGCCATGCGCGGCAACGCCATGACACCGGGTTGCAAAGCACGCATGCGCGCCTCAAATCCTGCACCGCTGGTTGCCGTGTGACCGACAAAATCACCCTGCAGCATGTCGGCGGCGTGGGCCCGTGCGGCGGCTTGCAGCTCAGGGCCTGCGGGTGCCAGCGCCTTCAACTTTCGGCCCAAGCGGTAGCGGTTCAATGCCTCCAGCACATGGCCTTCGAGGTCCGCCCGGTATGTGGCACCCGCAGGCGGGCTGACGGTGATGCGGGAAACAAAGGCAACATAGGTTTCACGCGCCACTGCTTCCCCGGGCAGCGCCGCCGCCACAAGCACAATGGCGAACAGGGCACTGATCATCCAGCGGGTGCCAAACTGCGCAAGTCCAGACTGCGCAAGTTTTGCACAACGAAAGTGCTCTACGATACTTTTCCGTCCGGGCATGCCGACCTGTGTTTCAGCGGGATTTCTCCGCACATTTGATCTATTTATAGATCGAATCAAGGCGACTGAGGGGCGACGCCGGAAGGGAATGGAAAAGGACGGGCCAGAGGACGTTGCTGAACTGCGGCGCAAGCTGAATGTTCTGGAGCAGGATGTGCAGCATCTGGTCAGTCATGACCAGTTGACCGGGTTGATGATCCGTTCGGCCTTTCTGCGGCGTCTGGACCGGGAGTTTCTTGCGGACGCGGAGCGCACGCACCAGGCCGCCATCATGGAAATCGGGGTGCGCGGCATTCCCCGCATTTCCGGCGCGCTGGGGCGGCATGCCGGCGACTACGTGATTTCGGCTCTGGCGGCGCGTCTTGCCGCGCACGTCACGGATGGTGCGGTCCTGTGCCGCCTCGATTACTGGAGCTTTGCCGTGTTCGTGCCGCAGGTCACGGATGCGCTTGAGGCGCTCACCTTTGCCAAACGCCTCATCACCCTGCTGACAGAACCCATTGACTGGGTGGACCGCACGCTGAGCATTGAAGCCGCCGCAGGCGTGGCCCTGGTTGAAAAGCGTGACACGGACGCGACTGTGCTACTTGACCGGGCCGGACTGGCCCTGAAATCGGCCGCCCAAAGGGGTGGGCCCGGCTATTCCTTTTTCAACCCGGCGCTGGAACAGGCAGCCAAGCGCCGCCAGGATGTGCAGGCATCCCTTCAGGACGCGCTGGACAACCACTATTTCTCCCTCAACTTTCAACCCTATTTCCTTGCGGAAAGCGGCGAGCTTGCCGGGTTTGAGGCTCTGATGCGGTTGAAGCATCCAGTCCTCGGCCAGGTGTCGCCGGTTGAGTTCATTCCTGCGGCAGAAGATTCCGGCTTCATCAATCGGCTCGGTGCCTGGGCCCTGGCGGAGGCTTGCCGCGTGGCATCCACCTGGCCCAGCAATCTTGTGGTCTCGGTCAATTCCTCGCCGCAGCAATTCCTCGGGGGCTCGCTGCTCACCGACATCCACAACGCGCTGGAGCTCTACAGTTTTCCGGCCTACCGGTTGGAGATTGAAATCACTGAATCCGCCATGCTGGAGGACTCCGAGGCGATCATTTCGCAGCTTTCGGCGTTGCGCGAACTGGGCTGCCAGATTGTTCTGGATGATTTTGGCACGGGATATTCAAGCCTCAGCTATCTGTGGAAGTTCCCGTTCTCCAAGCTGAAAATAGACAAGTCGTTTGTGCACGCCATGGAAAGCAAGCCGCAGGTCAGGGGCATGATGAAGTCGATTGTTGACCTTGCCCGCAACCTCGGCCTCAAGGTGACAGCCGAAGGCATTGAAACAACCGCACAGGCCGAAATGCTGCGCGCCAACAAATGTGATTACATCCAGGGCTATTTGAGCGGCAGGCCGGTTCCAGAGCAGGACGTGGCTGCGATCATCCTCACCCGTTTTGCCAGCGCACTGAAGGACCTGAACCTCGAAATCGCTGATTCAACCAAGGCCGTGTCACAACGTTTCGAGTTCTGACCGGCGATCGCGGACGCGAATATCCTGCTTCGACCTTCAATCGGCGAAGGGATCCCGCATCAGGATCGTGTCATCACGCTCAGGCGAGGTTGACAGCAAGGCCACCGGACATTCGATCAGTTCTTCAAGAAAGCGCACATACTTGACCGCCTGGGCCGGCAATGCAGTCCAGGAGCGCGCGCCCGCCGAGGTTCCAGACCAGCCCTCAAAGGTTTCATAAACTGGTTCCACGCGCTTCTGGGCCTCTTCGGCGGCGGGGAACATGTCAACGCGCTTGCCGTCCAGCATGTAGCCCACGCCCACCTTGATTTCCGCAAAGCCGTCAAGAATATCAAGCTTGGTCAGCGCAATGCCCTGGATGCCGGAGGTCTTGATGGCCTGGCGCACCAGCACGGCGTCAAACCAGCCGCAGCGGCGCTTGCGGCCCGTGACCGTGCCAAACTCGCGGCCGCGCCTTCCGATCAGTTCGCCGGTTTCGTTGTCCTGTTCAGTCGGAAACGGGCCAGAGCCCACGCGGGTTGTATAGGCCTTGGCGATACCCAGCACATAGTTGACCGAGGATGGCCCCATGCCGGTTCCGCTCGCGGCCTGGGCGGCAACCGTGTTGGAGGAGGTGACGAAGGGATAGGTGCCGTGGTCGATATCGAGAAGAACGCCCTGCGCGCCCTCAAAGAGAATGCGTTTTCCGGCCCGCTTCTGCTCATCGAGCAGCGCCCAGACAGCATCGGCATAGCTGAGAATTTCAGGGGCAACGTCCTTGAGGCCTTCGAGGACGTCACTGGCCCGCAATTCCGGCTCACCCAGTCCGCGCCGCAAGGCATTGTGGTGGGCAAGCAGGCGGTCGATCTTTGTGCCGATCGATGCAAGATCAGCGAGATCGTTGACGCGGATGGCGCGGCGGCCAACCTTGTCCTCATAGGCAGGGCCAATGCCGCGCCCTGTGGTGCCGATTTTTCCAGCCCCGGCGGCAGCCTCGCGCAACTGGTCAAGCTCGCGGTGCAAAGGCAGGATCAGCGTGGCGTTGTTGGCGATGCGCAAATTTTCGCGCGAGATGGAAACACCCTGCCCGCGCAATTTTTCGATCTCGGCGAGCAATGCCCAGGGGTCAATCACCACGCCATTGCCGATGACTGACAGCTTGCCCGGCCGCAAAATGCCCGATGGCAGCAACGACAGTTTGTAGGTTGTGCCGTCAATGACAAGCGTATGGCCTGCGTTGTGGCCGCCCTGGAAGCGGGCCACGCAGTCGGCGCGCTCCGACAGCCAGTCCACAATCTTGCCCTTGCCCTCATCGCCCCACTGGGCGCCGACCACTGCCACATTCGCCATCTCGCTCGATCTCCAGACATGACAACGGCCCCTGCGAGACTTCTGTCTCCGGGGCCGTTGCTGGTTCATACAGGAATTTGCGCGCCGCGCAACCTTGGGCAGATCAGGTAGTGGATTGGTTTGAATTTGCCTGTTGCCTGAAAATTTCTGCTGCAAGGAAACGTGGTTCCAATCGACTAAGCAAATTGGCTTGGCGCGAATTCTTTTCGACCTGACGGGTCCGTCAGGTCGGAATGCGCGCTAAGCAAATCGAGCAATTGGTCGTCACCCCGCCTCCATGACATGGGCATTGCACCGGGGGTGAACTTGCACGGTGTGCAATCCGGGGAAGGCGTAGAGGCTCTAGCGAAATAAAACATGCTTTATGCATTGACATTTGAGCATAAAATTATAAATTATCATTTATCGATATCGCAATTTGTCATAGACAAATAAAACAGGTTTTATATGGCCGCCGCGCTCTGGGGTCGAGTCTACTATAACAATGATCTCTTCGCAGGTGTCCTGCGGCAAGAGCCCAGTGGCCGTTGCGTATTCACCTACGACCAATCCTATCTGCAAGCCAAGCACCCGGCCATAGCCCACACTCTACCTTGGCAAGAGACAGAGCAGATATGCGAGGCCGGATTGCACGCCTTCTTCGATAATTTAGTGGCAGAGGGTTGGCTGCGCAATACCCAAGCGCGGGCACTCAAGATCGACCCCAACAACCGCTTTGCACTGCTCCTTGCATTCGGCCGTGATTGTGCCGGGGCGGTAAGTGTCATTGATCCAGCCCCCATCCAAGAGCCGACGATCGAATTGGGCGACCCGGCAGCAACGGCAGCGTTGGTTAGCCGCGGCTCTTTGTCCGGTGTGCAACCCAAACTGCTCGCGGTCAAGGAAGGGCGCAGCTATCGCCCGGCGCGTCAAAACGAGATCTCAACCCACATTGCCAAGCTTCCGTCAGGCACCCTGCGCGACATTGTCGAGAATGAGTTCCTAGTCCTTCATGCCTGCCGCGCGCTGTTGCCGCGTGACACGATCGTGGACGCGGTGATCGCGCCACTGAATGACATTGGCGAAAAGGCCCTGCTGGTGCATCGATTCGATCGCTTGCGCAGCGGCGCGAAAATTCATTTCGAAGAATTCAACCAGTTGCTCGGCCATCGTTCGGGAGATGATAAATACAACGCGTCCTATGAGGACATGGCGTCCTTCATCGTTAACACGCCGGGATGCGCGCCGGCCGACGCCTGGCGGCTCTATGAGCGCGTCCTGGCCTGTCTGCTGACCGGCAATACCGACGCGCATCTCAAGAATTTTGCGATGCTGCATACGCGGGATGGCTTGCGACTCACACCGGCTTACGACCTTGTCGCTGCCGCGCTTTACCCCGAATACCGTACCTTTGCCCTTGCGATCGGCGGTGCCGCAAACCTCACCATCGACCGGATCAAGCCGAAGCACCTCGTGGCTTTGGCCAATGCTTGCAATCTCACTAACGATATGATCCTGCAAACCGTGAAACGGCTCGATGCCAGGCGCAAACCGGTTGAAAAAACACTCGCGACTGAAGCGCGGAAAATTGGGGCCGAGGGCCTAGGCACGAACATTCTTGAACTGATGGAGCGCAGATGGAACGGGAGTTTTTCCTCAATTGGTCAATACTTGTCGAAGACGCAGTCCGGCGCCGGCGAGGAATGAAGCTGACCCAAAAGGACCTGGCAGCTTTGGCCAAAGTCAGTACACCGACAGTGTCGCGCTTCGAACTCGCGGCCAAAGACATGCAATTGTCGTCAGCGTTGGCAATTCTCGACGCTCTTGGCATGACGGATAAGCGCACACTGAACTTTCCTGATAAGGAGTTCTCCTACGATTCCGGTAGAGGTGTGATGTTTTGGGGGCAAGACGGCAAAACGCGGGTGAGCTGCCAAGTCTCGCGCGAAGCACTTGAAGATCATTTTTCGGATGGCGATCGGTTGCGACCTAAGGAAGCTTTTGAGGGGCACCGGCACGAGATTGAAGCACTCGTGCGCAGAAAATATCTGAATGGTCAACTGGAACCGGACAGATCAATTCTCATCCGCACGACCGAGATCGCGTAACGACGCCCCAAACAATCCGCGAATCGAGTGCCATCTCTCTCCACCAACTCGAGTTCGTTCGGGAAGCGATGCATTGACGCGCTCCAGTTGGTCTCATTCGCACACAACCCAATGTCGGGTAAGATTCCAGAATAGTCAGCTGACCCACCTACCCAGTTGCACCTGGTCAGCTACGGTTCAACCTGGCAGTTTTCCCGCAGGCGTCATCTTGTCCACCATGCCGGGCAGAACCTCGCTGAGGCGCTTCAGCAGTTCGTCACGCGAAAGGCCGGTCTGCTTGGCCAATTCGTCCACAATGTCGCCGCCGATGCTCTTTTCCACTTCAGGGGCGCTGACGGGCGTGTTGCTGCCGGTGCTGACCCAACTGTCGGCTTTTTCGCCGAGGCCCGCCTTTTTGAAGGAATCAATGAGCCCACCGAGGCCGCCAGCCGGATTGGCGCCTGCGCCTGCCTCTTTGCCCATGTTCCTGACAAAATCCCCGATCTTGTCGCGGTTCTGCCAGCCCGCCACGACCGCGAGGCCCAAAAGCGCTTTCAGCATGGTGTTTGTCGTTGCCATCATCATCTCCTCTGATTGGATGCCTCATATCGGAAGCGAAGGTGACGATTGCAAGGCATTGCGAGATGCGGCCAAGCGGTGTTACACACGGGTCCGCTCGACAAGGGGGAGGACCACCATGAGCATTATCTGGACCATCATTATCGGGGCCATCGTTGGCGCCATCGCAAAATTCATCATGCCTGGCGACAATGAGCCAAAGGGCTTCATCCTGACGGCGGCACTGGGTATCGTCGGTTCGCTGCTGGCGGGGTACCTTGGCCAGGCCATCGGCTGGTATTCTGCGGGCCAGGGAGCCGGCTGGATTGCCTCCATCCTGGGTGCCATCGTGGTGCTTGTGATCTATGGCCAGGTGGTCAAACGCAGGGTTGGCTGATTCTTCGCTGGTCATGGCACATGCGAGCAGCCTTGGTTAGCGAGGCCGTTTTTTGTGGGCTGTGTCGTTTTTTCACTACCCGTCGTTTTTGGCCCGGGGCATAAGACCGCCCATGGCCAATCTCATCATCACCTATTGGCGCGACATCCCTTCAGCCGTATCCGTCAAAATCGGCCGGAAAGAGGAAAAGCGCATGCTCGACAACCGTTTCATGGAAGCGATCGACATGGCGGCCATGCGTGATGGCGCCACCAACACCGATAACTATCTGGCGCACTGGCGGCGGGGCGATCCCACCCCTGTTTCGGATGATCTCGCCGCCGAAGCCGACAAGGCCAAGGCCGAGCTGGAAGCCGCTTACACCCACGAACGTATCAAGCAGATGATCGGCACTGGAGGCCGCAACGCGTCATGACCCACACCATCGTATCCTCGGCCACGCGCACCCACATCATCGGCTTCGACAGGCCTTTCACCATCATCGGCGAGCGCATCAACCCCACAGGCCGCAAGAAGCTCGCCGCGGAAATGCAGGCCGGGAATTTCGAGACCGTGATCAAGGATGCCCTCGCGCAAATGGCGGCGGGCGCCCATATCCTCGATGTCAATGCCGGCGTCACTGCCGTCAATCCAAACGAGACCGAGCCGCCGCTGATGAAGCAGACGCTGGAGATCGTCATGGCGAACACGGACCTGCCGCTGTGCATCGATTCGTCCGTTACCTCTGCCCTCAAGATGGGCCTTGAAACGGCGAAGGGCCGGCCATTGGTCAACTCCGTCACCGGCGAAGAGGAAAAACTTGAGGCCATTCTGCCGCTCATTGCCAAATACAATGTGCCGGTCGTTGCCATTTCCAATGATGAAACCGGCATCAGTGAAGACCCGGACGTGCGCTTTGCCGTGGCCAAGAAGATCGTGGAACGCGCCGCCGATTTCGGCATCAAGCCGCATGACATTGTCGTTGATCCCCTGGTCATGCCGATCGGTGCCATGGGCACGGCGGGCCAGCAGGTGTTCCGCCTCGTCCGCCGCCTGCGCGAGGAGTTGAAGGTCAACACCACATGCGGTGCCT
>JANPDD010000235.1:0-29852 GCA_031431295.1 Hyphomicrobiales bacterium
GGATTGGCCTTGCGGAAGCGTCTGATCTGCCTGAGGCTGCGTTGCAGGCCATGGAAAATCGTGCGCTCTGGTCACGATTTGGCCTATAATGCGGCTGAGAAAGTTGACCGGGAGACGTTGAGCCCATGCGTTTTATAAAGACACTGCTTGCCGCCGGTGCAACGATGCTGGCCGCATTGGCCATCAAGAAGGTCGTTGGTTCGCTTGAGAAGCAGGCGGAAGCTGCCCGCGTCAAGCGCGAAGAGGCGCGCGATCCATCCGAATTCAAGCGGTTGAAACAGGATCCCGCGACCGGCGTCTACTACGCCGAAGACTGATCCCGCACGTGGGCAAGTCCGACACCGATCAATGGATGGAAAAGGTTTACGCCGCCCAGAGCGATGCGGCCCTACGCGGTCTCTATGATGGATGGGCGGCGAGCTATGATGCCGACATGCAACAGGTGGGCTATCTGCATGTGCCGGTGATCACAGGGTTGGTGGCGCGCCATGTGCCGTCGCGGGCCGCGGCGATCCTGGATGCTGGGGTTGGCACCGGAGCAATCGGCAGTATCCTGTCCATTCTCGGCTACAACAATCTCTCGGGCCTCGATATGTCGGAGGGGATGCTGGCACAGGCAAGAACGCGAGGCTGTTATGCTGATCTGCGCCAAGGCGTTTTGGGGGAGAAACTGGATTTTCCCGATGGCGCGTTTGACGGCATCATCTCCACCGGCACCTTCACCAATGGCCATGCACCGGCGGCGGCGTTTGATGAACTGGTCCGCATCCTTGAACCGGGCGGCATCCTCATGTTCACCGTCGGCACGGCGGTCTGGGAGGAACAGGGGTTCTTGACAAAACTGGATGGCTTTGTGGCGCGCAAGGTTTTGCACCTGGTGGAACAGACGCCAATGTACCGGCCCATGCCATTCTCGCCGCTGGAAAATGGCTTCACCGCACGTGCGCATGTGTATCGGAAGGGGTGAGGGTTTATGGGGGTGACTCAAACTCTCACCCCTACCCGCTTTGCAGGGAGGGGTGGGGATTGAGTGACGTCCTATCCAGACAATCGATACACCTCCGCACGCAGCACTTATGAGATTCTGGACCTATCTGGCCTGTTGCCCGGATGGTAGATCGCGGTGATGGTCCACGCGCCCGACTCCCGATACTCGTGGTTTCGCCTCGCTGTTTCGCTGGCGCTTTCGACAATCGGTGGCGTTGGCCTGTGGGCCTCTGTGGTGACACTTCCAGTCATCCAGGCCGAGTTTGGCATTGACCGGGCCGGGGCATCCATTCCCTACACCATGACGATGGTGGGCTTTGCCATTGGCGGCGTGTTGATGGGCCGGGCCGCCGACCGTTTCGGCATCATGGTTCCGCTGTTCATCGGCAGCATTCTCTTGGGCGTCGGTTTTGTGGCCTGTGCGC
Source organism: Hyphomicrobiales bacterium (assembly GCA_031431295.1). Lineage (GTDB taxonomy): Bacteria > Pseudomonadota > Alphaproteobacteria > Rhizobiales > Aestuariivirgaceae > Aestuariivirga. The sequence goes on from JANPDD010000235.1 coordinate 1,413, forward strand.
TGGCCCCCAATTACTGGAGCTTCGTTGCGGCCCAGGCTGGCCTCATCGGCCTGTTTGGCATTGCCACCACCTTCGGTCCGCTTGTTGCCGACATCTCGCTCTGGTTCCAAAAGCGGCGCGGCATTGCCGTCGCCATTGTCGCCAGCGGCAACTATCTGGCGGGAGCGATTTGGCCACCGCTGTTGACGGCCGGCGTTGCCCAGTGGGGCTGGCGCAATTCCTATATCGCCATCGGCATCGCTTGCGTCTTGCTCATGCTGCCGCTGACACTGCTGCTGCGCCCGCGGGCCTCCCTCGAAGAGCGCCCTGCGCCTGCGGCCTTGCACCGGCAGCCCAATGGGACTCCCGCACTGCAAGGCCTCCTCGTTCTGGCAGGTCTTGCCTGTTGTGTTGCCATGTCGATGCCCCAGGTTCACATCATCGCCTATTGCGCCGACCTGGGCTATGGCACGGCCCGCGGTGCCGAGATGCTGTCGCTCATGCTGGGCTTTGGTGTCATCAGCCGCTTCGTCTCCGGTTTTCTCGCTGACAGGATCGGCGGCGTAGCCACACTCATCATCGGCTCGACCCTGCAATGCGTGGCCCTGATCTTTTACATTCCCTTTGACGGACTTGTGTCCCTCTATGTGGTCTCGGCCCTGTTTGGGCTGTCACAGGGCGGCATCGTGCCGAGCTATGCCTTGATCGTGCGCGACAATTTTCCGGCCCGCGAGGCGGGCTTCCGCATCTCGCTGGTCTTGACGGCAACCGTGCTCGGCATGGCGCTGGGTGGCTGGCTCTCAGGAGAGATCTACGACATGACAGGATCCTACGCTTACGCCTTCCTGCACGGCATCGCCTGGAACGTGCTGAATATGTCGATTGCCTTCTGGCTTGTGTTCCGCAATCGAAAGCCTGATCTGGTGGCTGCCGCAGCCTGATCGGCCTTTCACGAGGCTGGCGCTTGACCTGCGGGGCAGGGCGGGCTTTGCTGCGCCGCAACAATATCATGACAATTGTCCCTGACCAGATCGAACTCATTCTTGTTGCCGCCAGCCAGCAGGCGGGTGCGGCCCAGCTTGGCTCCAAGGCCGCGCAATTGTGTGCGCTGGCCAAACTCGGCCTTTCAGTGCCGCCCGCATTTGTCATTCCCTATGCTGTTGTGCGCCGCATGCACGATGGCTTGCCACAAACCCTGCCTTCGCTTCTGCAGGCAGGCATTGAAAAGCTCGAGGCCGCCACAGGCCGGACATTCGGCGGGTTGGACAAGCCCCTGTTGTTGTCGGCAAGGTCAAGCGCCGCAGCACAGGTGCCAAGTTCAATTGACGCGGTTTTGAACATCGGCCTCAACGACACCACGGCGGCGGCGCTTGCGTCGGAAAGCAACGACCAGCGCTTTGCCCAGGAGTGCTATCGCCGCTTCATCCAGAATTATGCCCACACTGTGCTGGGCGATGATCCTGCCGCATTCGAGGATGTCCTGGCGCTCTACAAGGAGGAACGGGGCTATGTTTCGGACGCTGAAATCCGTGGCTCCGATGCCAAGGAACTGGCACAGCGCTTCAAGGCGCAGTTCGAAAGCAACAACGGCGAGGCCTTTCGCGAGGACCCCCTGCAGCAACTGGTGACCACACTTCAGGCCATGGTCAGGGCCTGGCATGCGCCCCGGGCGCGCACGCAGCGCAAGCTGCAAGGTGGAACCGAAGACGCTGACCTGGCTTTCATCGTGCAGGCCATGGTGTTCGGCAATGCCGGCGAGGCCAGCGGCGTTGGCAGGGCTTTGTCACGCCAGCCGCAAACCGGCATTGCCGCACTTGAGGGCGAATTCCTGGTGCAGGCCCAAGGACCCGATCTTGCCGCACACATCCGGGCGACACTGCCGCTGGGCTCAGGCAATGGCGGATTGAAGGCAACCTTGCCGGAAGCCGCAACCGCCCTTGAACGGGGCGTTGCAGCCATCGAATCCCATTTCCGCGATGCTGTTGATGTGGAGTTCACCATCGAAAACGGCCGCTTGTGGTTCTTGTCCACCAAACTGGCCAAGCGCTCGACCGCCGCCGCCCTGCAGATCGTGACGGATTTTGTGCGCAGTGGCGTCATGAGTGAGGAAGAGGCGGTCTTGCGCATTGATCCCCTGTCGCTTGACCAGTTGCTTCATGCAACGATTGATCCCGAGGCCAAGCGCACCGTGATCGCGTCAGGGCTGGCAGCATCCCCGGGTGCGGTTTCGGGCGCCATCCTGTTTGATGCCGATGAGGCGCGGGAACAGGCGGCGGCGGGGCGCAGCGTCATCCTTGTGCGGCCCGAAACCCTGCCCGAGGATATCCGCGGCCTGCATGCGGCGGCGGGCGTGCTGACGACACGCGGTGGCATGACGTCCCATGCCGCCGTGATTGCGCGTGGCATGGGCAAGCCTTGCGTGTCAGGTGCCTCGGCGTTGCGCATTGATGCAACAACAGGCACGTTGACGGGGCCGGGTTTGACGTTGCGCAAAGGCGACATCATCACCCTTGATGGGTCATCGGGGCAGGTGCTGCAGGGCGTGGTCAAGACACGCAAACCCGAACTCTCCGGAAACTTTGCAACTCTTCTGGGCTGGGCCGACCGGCACCGGCGCATGGCGGTCAGGGCCAACGCCGAAACGGTGCAGGATGCCCGCCTCGCGCGCGATCTTGGGGCCCAGGGCATTGGCCTGTGCCGCACCGAGCACATGTTTTTCGAGGGCGACCGCATCGCCTTCATCCGCGAAATGATTCTGGCCGACCGGGAGCGTGACCGGCGTGCGGCATTGGCCAGTGCATTGCCGCTGTTGCGGGCGGATTTTGTTGCGCTGTTTGAAATCATGGCGGGACTGCCCGTGACCCTCAGGCTGCTTGATCCACCGCTGCATGAATTCCTTCCCGAGGGCCATGCCGAGATTGAAGCCCTGGCACGGGCCTCGGGGGCAGACGCCGACCTGCTCAAGCGGCGCATTCACGACATGCGTGAGCAAAATCCGATGTTGGGCCATCGCGGTGTTCGCCTGTTGCTCAGCTATCCTGAAATTGTCGACATGCAGGCGCGGGCGGTGTTCGAGGCCGTGGTGCTAGTCCTCCAGTCCACCGGTACGCCTCCGATACCTGAAATCATGGTGCCGCTGGTTGCCTCGCGGGCGGAATTTGATCTCGTGCACGAACGGATCAAGCTGGTGGCGGCAGAAGTGCAAAAAGAAACAGGCCACACTTTCGACTACCGTGTTGGCACCATGATCGAATTGCCGCGCGCGGCGCTGAGGGCCGGCGACATTGCCCGCTCGGCAGAATTTTTCTCGTTCGGCACCAATGACCTGACCCAAACGACCTTCGGCATCAGCCGCGATGACAGCGCCCGCTTCATCGGCGAATATGCCGCCAAGGGTATCTTGCCGGCCGACCCGTTTGTGACCCTTGATGTGGATGGCGTGGGTGAGCTTGTCGCCATTGCGGTTGACAGGGGCAGGGCCAGCCGCCCCGACCTGCATCTCGGCATTTGCGGGGAACATGGCGGCGATCCCGCTTCCATCGCCTTTTGTGAACAGATTGGACTGGACTATGTGTCGTGTTCACCCTTCCGCGTGCCCATTGCGCGGCTTGCCGCAGCCCAGGCACATCTTCGGAAATTGGGCGGAAATGTGGCCAAAATCGCTCATTAACCAGGCAAACAACAAGGCAAGATTCCGGCTCAAGCATGGCCATTTCAGGTTGTCGCCCATGGTTAACCTATGCTAAACGCGATGTACTGTATTGTAAGAGTGTGATATCTCGCCACAGTCAGGGCTGGCGAAACAGGTAGTGGGGAACGAACCGTTGCGGTCACAAGAGCTTCGACATCGGCAAAGCTGGGCGGAAGACTCGTTTTTTGACGAGGAAGTCGAGCCCCGCAGCGCCTTTGCTGAGTATTCGCCGATCATTTTCGGCGGCATGATGCTGGTTGGTGCCTTCGCCTTTGCTGGTCACTACATTGGCTCCAATGCTTCCGCCCACACTGCGGCGTCCATGGGCAGCGAACTTTCACTCCCGCAAACAACGGCACTGTCCAGCAAGAGTTCGCTTCTGCCGGAAGATGAAACCTTCAATTCAGCCGCGCTCGCCCAATTGCGCCGGCAAACCGTTCAGGCGTCCGGCAAGGGTGACCTTTTCATTCCTGAAACAGCCCAAGGTGGTCTGTCGATGACGACCATCAGGAAACGCTCTGCAGTTGCGGTCCAGCCCGACAAGCGGATCAAGATTGTGCCTGCCGCCATCAACCTGAAGGCAGAACAGGATGTGGCCAGCAAAGCCGTGAAAAAACTTGCCCTGGCTGACAACCCTGCTGCGGCAGGCGACGGACAAGTTCTCAGCAAGGCGGACAAGAAAAGGCAGATCGCCCAGCGCCGCCTGCAACAAGCTGAGGAAAACTGCCTGGCACGGGCGGTTTATTTCGAGGCGCGCTCCGAATCTGAAATGGGCCAAATGGCTGTTGCCAAGGTCATTCTCAACCGCGTCAAGGACCCCAACTATCCCAAGAGCATCTGCGGGGTCGTTTACCAGGGTTCACAGCGGCGCAATTCCTGCCAGTTCTCGTTCGCTTGTGACGGCTTGCCTGACGATGTGAAAAGCCCCGGAGCATGGTCACGCTCCAAGCGCATTGCCCAGAAGGCCATCAACGGTGACCTGAAGATGGGCAAGGCCATGGCATCGGCAACGAATTACCATGCCGACTACGTCAATCCCAAGTGGGCGCGGAGCATGCGCAAACTTGTGAAGATCGGCAATCACATCTTCTATACTGGCGGTTGATCAGTTCGCCCCAGTCCGCCCTTGGCCGGAATTTCACCTGACGGAAAGCGTAAACGGTGTGCCTTCGTAGGCATTGGCGCCCCGTCCAATGGTGGCAATGGCCGTGCGCATGCGGCCGCCACGGGCCAGAATGTCATCCACCTGCGAAATGATGAGGCTGTTGGGCGTTGCTGAAGGCGAGGCCTGCCGCAACTCCGCCGCCAGGTCGTGTTCGCTGTCACCGGGCCGCACCAGGCAAAGGGCCGTGTAAGCGGCGGCGGTGGAACGGCTGATCCCGGCCCAACAGTGGATCAGCATGGGCGAGCTTCGGTCCCAACCGCTGATAAATTCAACAAGGCGTTCGGCATCACGCTGCTTTGGCCCTTCAAGGCCCGGCGCATCCTCCACGACATCATGGAAGGTCAGGCGCAGATGCTGGCCTGCCGTCAGGCCCGGAAATTCCGGATGGGGTGTTTCAGGGCTCAGAATGCTGATGGCGCGGGTGGCACCATGGGTCTGCAGTTGCTGATGTGCTTCGCGGAGCGACGTGACAATGATCATGGTTTTGAAACCAAGCGTGAGAACATGGTGAGGTATTGCGCTGACGCAGCAACGGCGGGATGCGGCGACAGCGCGTGGCTGAATTCAGGGGAAAGACCCAACAGGCCTTTTGGTACGCCGAAAAACCGCTGGGCTTCATCGACGGCAAAACCCGCCAATTGCGTGGCTTCCAGGTAGGCCGCCGTCTTGTCGGCCTGCTTGATCAGTTCCGTGAGTTTCGGTGCGGCTGCCGCGGCAAGGCCAAAGCGCATGTGAATGGCCGCCAGAAGCCGGTTCTCGAACTGCTTGTAGTCCATGCTGAGTGCTGCCTTGAAGGGCGAAATCATGTCACCGATCACATATTCCGGGGCATCGTGGAGCAGGGCAACGAGGCGGTCGCGATGGCCGCTGGCTGGGTTGAGATGGCTGAAAATCGCCTCGACCAGAACGCAGTGCTGCGCCACGGAAAAGGCGTGGTCACCGTGAGTCTGGCCGTTCCAACGGGCGACGCGGGCAAGCCCATGGGCAATATCCTCGATCTCGATATCGAGCGGCGACGGATCGAGAAGGTCAAGCCTGCGGCCGGAAAGCATGCGCTGCCAGGCGCGGGGGGCCACGCCGTTCATCGCCGCGCCAGCGCCTTCACGGCTTCATGGCGGTGGCAATCGGTCATGTGATCGTTGACCAGGCCGCAGGCCTGCATGAAGGCATAGACGATGGTGGGACCTACAAAGCGGAAGCCCTTGGCCTTCAGGTCCTTCGACATTTTTTCGGCAAGAAGCGTTTTCGCCGGAACCTCATTCATGCCAGTGAAACGGTTGACAAGCGGGCGACCATCAACAAACGACCAGAGATGGCCTGAAAAGTCCGGCATTTCCAGATAGGCTTGCGCGCTGGTGATGGCGGCCTCGATCTTCAGGCGGTTCCTGACAATGCCTTCATCCTGCATCAGGCTGTCAATCTTGCGCCAGTCATAGCGCGCCATGATGTCGGGGCGGAAAGCGTCAAAGGCCTTGCGGAAATTTTCGCGCTTGCGGAGGATCGTGATCCACGAAAGACCCGCCTGAAAGCCATCAAGGATCAGTTTTTCGAAGAGCGCCCGGCCGTCATATTCGGGAACACCCCAGTCCGTGTCGTGATAGTGCACATAGAGTTGATCCATGCCACACCAGTGACAGCGGCGCTTGCCATCATCATGCAGAACAGCACTCATGCGGCAATCCCCGGAATGGCAATATCGATGGTCATCCAGTCAGGCTTGTGGACCCGCAAGCTGACGCTTTCTGTCAGCAGTGGCGCAGTTGCTTCTGCCAACCTGTCCAGGCGCAAGAGGGCCAGTCCCTGCTGTCCGGTTGATGAGAGCATGGAACCGAGCACAGTCTCGCCCGACCTGATGGCACTGCCACGGGGCGGCAGCAGCGCTGCGGCCGTTACGGGCAACATGCGTGTGCGGGCCGTGCCGCGATGCTGCATGCGGGAAACAACTTCCTGGCCCACATAGCAGCCCTTGGTGAAGCTCACGCCCCGGAATTGGTCAAAATTGGCCTCGTGGGGGAAGACCCCGTTGACGCCGATGTCGAGATCGCTGTCGGCAAGGCCTGCGCCAATGCGTGCTGCGTCATAGCCATCACCGCCGGACAAACTCCCCGCCGCAACAATGGCACGATTGCCCATGCTGGCAAGGCGCGGGTCCGGGGCCGCATGGCCCTCGCCCGTTGCCACGGCAATGGCCAGTGCATCATCCCGCCCGATCTGGATTTTTGCCCTCAGGCGATAGAGCTTCAGCTTTTGCAGGAGTGCGTCTGCCTGGCGTGCGGCGCAATCCAAAAATGTGGTTGTTCCATCGTGAATAACAAACACGTCATGCTGGATCTTGCCCTGGGGCGACAGCAGCGCGCCATAGGCCCAGGTGCCGGCCGGCAACGTCTCGATTTCGCAGGTCAGCAAGTTGTGAAGAAAGCCGAGCGTGTTCTCGCCACTGAGCCGGATGACTGCGCGGGCGCTGAGAATCTGCGGGTTGAAAGGAGGAGCCATGAACCTTGCTTCGCTTGGCCTTCCCCTTTACGAAAGTCGCAACCGACAATCAAGGAAAGCACCTTCATGTCCCGCCAGGTTGATCTCATTCTCAAGGGGGGAACCGTGGTCAACCAGGACGGGACGGGCATTCGCGATATTGCGGTGGACAAGGGCCGTATCGTGGCCCTTGGCGATGTCACCGGCTTTTCGGCGAGCAAAGTGCGCGATTGCCGCGACCTGCATGTGCTTCCCGGTGTCATTGACAGCCAGGTGCATTTTCGTGAGCCGGGCCTCACCCACAAGGAAGACCTGGAAACAGGAAGCCGGGCTGCCGTTGCCGGTGGCGTCACACTCGTCTTCGAGATGCCCAATACCAAGCCCACAACCACCAGTGCAGCGACCCTTGCCGACAAGGTGGCGCGGGCGCGCAACCGCATGTTCTGCGATTTTGCCTTTTATATGGGCGGCACCCGCGAGAATGTTTCTGACATTGCCGACCTCGAGCGGGCGGAAGGCTCGGCAGGGATAAAAGTGTTTGCAGGCTCGTCAACCGGCGATCTCCTGGTGGATGACGACGCCGGCCTCGGGGCCATCATCAGCCGGATTTCACGGCGCGCCGCCTTTCACAGCGAGGATGAATTCCGCCTGCGCGAGCGCGCGGGACTGCGCGTCGCGGGCAATCCCGCCAGCCATCCGGTGTGGCGTGATGTTGAGGCTGCTGTCGGTTGCACATCGCGGCTCTTGAAGCTGGCACGCCGCCACGGCAAGCGCATTCATGTTCTGCATGTGTCGACGGCTGAGGAACTGCCGCTGCTCGCCGCGCACCGTGATCTCGCAAGTGTGGAAGCAACACCGCATCACCTGTCGCTTTCTGCAGACGACTATCAACGGCTCGGCAACAGGCTGCAGATGAACCCGCCCGTGCGCGGACCTGGACATCAGGCGGCACTGTGGCGGGCTGTCACATCGGGACTTGTTGATGTTCTGGGTTCAGATCATGCGCCCCACACGCTGGAGGAAAAGGAAAAGCCTTATCCGCAATCACCCTCCGGCATGACCGGCGTGCAAACCCTGGTTCCGATCATGCTTGACCATGTGAACAGGGGCAGGCTGACGCTGGAGCGTTTTGTGGACCTCACAGCGCATGGGCCGCAGCGCATTTTCGGCCTGTCGCGCAAGGGCAGGATCGCCGAGGGTTATGACGGTGATTTCACCATTGTTGATCTTGTCCGCCGCGAGACAATCCGCAACACTTGGATTGAAAGCCGCAGCCAATGGACGCCCTATGACGGTGTTCCCGTCACGGGGTGGCCCGTTGGCACATATGTGCGGGGCCGCTGCGTGATGTGGCAAGGCGAAATCCTGGGCAAGGCCACGGGCCAGCCTGCACAATTCAGTGAAGCGGCCAAGCCGGAGAAGGATTGAGATGGAAAGTTTCCGGGCGCTGCTGGTGAGCAAGACTGAGGATGGCCAGAAGGCCGCGTTCGTGCGTCTCACGGAAGCGGATTTGATGGAAGGCGATGTGACGATTGATGTTGCCCATTCTTCCGTCAACTACAAGGATGGCCTCGCCGTCACCGGCAAGGGGCCGGTCATCCGGCGTTTTCCGCTGGTTCCCGGGGTTGATCTTGCGGGCACGGTGCGTCAGTCCACGAACCCCAATTGGAAAGCCGGTGACAAGGTGGTGCTGGGCGGCTGGGGTGTCGGCGAGAGCCATTTTGGCGGTTTTTCCGAGGTGGCACGCGTCAAGGGGGAGTGGCTTGTGCCGCTGCCGGATGGGTTCACGACGGCCGAGGCCATGGCCGTCGGGGTTGCCGGATACACGGCCATGCTGTGTGTCATGGCGCTGGAAGAGCAGGGTGTTGTGCCATCGCAGGGCGAAGTGCTGGTGACGGGGGCTGCGGGCGGCGTCGGGTCCATTGCCATTGCCATTCTGGCAAAGCTGGGCTTCACGGTTGTTGCGGCAACAGGGCGCCCGGAAGAAGAGCCCTTCCTGAAATCACTGGGCGCAACCTCGATCATCAACCGCAGCGAACTGGCAGGTCCGGTGAAAGCGCTCGCTAAGGCGCGTTGGGCGGGTGTCATTGACACGGTCGGCTCCACGACGCTTGCCAATGCCATTTCGCAGGTTCTTCCGGAAGGCACGGTTGCCGCAACGGGCCTTGCGGGTGGCGCGGACCTGCCCACCACTGTGGCCCCCTTCATTCTGCGCGGTGTGCGGCTGATTGGTGTCAATTCGGTCACCACGCCAGGCCCACGCCGCATTGCCTGCTGGCGGCGCATCGCGCGCGATCTGGACAAGGCGAAACTTGCGGCCCTGACGACACATGTCAAACTGGATGATGTGCCGCGTGTTGCCGCTGACATTGTGGCGGGCAAGGTGCGTGGCCGAGTAGTGGTTGATGTGAGGTGAAAAACAATGCGGATTGTGGATGGCGGGCTTGATGACCCGCAGGTCATTGCCATGTTGAAGTTTCACTTCGACACCAACATCTCGGTGACGCCGCCGGGCAGCGCCCATGTTTTCGATCTCTCGCGCCTCAAGCACCCAGACGTCTATTTCTGGTCGGCTTGGGAAAGTGACACGTTGATGGGTGTGGGTGCCCTGAAGCGGCTGGACTCGGGCCACGGCGAAGTGAAATCCATGCACACGCTGGCAACTGCAAGGCGTTCAGGCGTTGGTGCCGCTTTGCTCGTCCACATTATGGTCAAGGCCCGTGAGCTCGGGCTCACCCGTCTCAGCCTTGAAACCGGTTCTTTTGATTTTTTTGCCCCGGCACGGGCGCTCTATGCCCGCTATCGTTTTAAGGAATGCGGGCCGTTTGGAGACTACAAGCCCGATCCCAACAGCACGTTCATGACACGGGAATTGTAGGCACTACTGCTTGGTCTTCATGACGGTGAATTCGCCATTGCGCACGCGTTCAGGCAGCCTCGCGCACATGGTGGCAACCGGGTCTTCGCCGTAGGTGGCGATCATGTCCGAGAGAGCTGCAAAAATGGCGGCTGTGGCGATGGCATCCGGATCAAGACCATCATAAACGGCCTCTTCCCAGGCTTCGAGAAGATAGCGCAAGGCCACCTGCTTTGAGTCCTGCGACGGCAGCATCAGCGTGTTCTTTTCGTGGATTTTCAACATTGTCCGGGGCAATTCTTGGGGGCTCGTCCTGGCCAGATCATAGCAGAGAGGCCGCCTTCATCGAGTCGTCCCTTAATTGAAGGTTAACGCCGGAAGCGCATTTTTCTTCAAAGGCTTAGCAAATTGCGTGCAAGTCTGATGGCGGTGCCGCTGTTGGGGGCCAGGCGATAGGTTGCGAGATTGGTCCAATGTACCCATGCCACGGCGCTGGCATCCGTCATGGGGCGGGCCATTCCGCTCACATAAAATCCCGCAAAGCATGAAATGACATAGTGCACGCCTGGTGCCGACAGATCGAAATCACCCACGTGCTGCTGCAGGCTCGCCGTTATGCCACTTTCTTCCAGCAGTTCGCGGGCGGCTGCGGCAATTGCGGTTTCATCAGGCTCGATGCGGCCGCCGGGCAGGCTCCACAGGCCATGGCCCAAGGCCTTGCCGCGCTGCACCAGCAACACGTCCTCGCCCCGCCACACGCAAGCCGAAGCCGCCTTGATGATGATGGCATTGCTGGTATTCTCTTTGCCCATGTGCGGACTTTACAGTTTCAGGAGCGCGCCGGAAGAGGCGCGTGCGCTGTTCAAATATCTGGAGCTGCCGGTGTTTCCACCGCGCCCGTATGTGACGCCGGGCGGCCCCATCGCCATCGTGACGCAGGACAAGGGTACTCGGCATTTCACGCTGGTGCGCTGGGGTTTTGTTCCAAGCTGGTCAAAGGAAGGCCCGCTGGGAAAACCCCTCATCAATGCACGCAGTGAAACGGTGGCGGAGAAGCCATCCTTCCGCAACGCCTTCCGGCGGCGGCGCTGTCTCATTCCGGCGGATGGCTTCTATGAGTGGGAAGGCGACGTGCCAGGAAAAAAGAAGCCCTATTTCATCCACCGCCCGGATGACGGTCTGATGGGTTTTGCAGGGATCTGGGAACACTGGGCAGGTCCGGACGGTTCGGAGCTGGAGACGGCTGCCATCATCACAACACCGGCCAACGCGCTCGTTGCCACCATTCACCCGCGAAGCCCTGTCATCATTGCACCCGGTGATTTTGAACTCTGGCTTGATTGCAGCAATGATGATGTGGGCGATGCGGCCAGACTGATGCATCCTGCGGCAGACGACTATTTCGTCATGGAGCCCACCGTCATTGCCCGGCGCACGCCGCCGCCCGCTCCGCCCTCAACGCCGCACAAGCCTGGCCAGATGGATCTGATTTAGCGTTCCTGCCCAGTCAGTCCGGCAGCAGCTTGCCGGGGTTCATGATGCCGAGCGGATCAAACAGCCGCTTCAGGCCGCGCATGACGTCCAATTCCACAGGCGATTTTATTTTCGTCATTTCCTCCCGCTTCAGCTGGCCGATGCCATGTTCCGCCGAGATCGAGCCTGCATGTTTCACGACGACACCGTGAACGATGGCGCTCATTTCCGGCCAGCGCGACAGATAGGCTTTCTTGTCCATGCCGACAGGCTGCGACACGTTGAAGTGCAGGTTGCCGTCACCCAAATGGCCAAAGCACATGAAGCGGCAACCGGGCATGAAGTGCTCGACCGCAGCCATGGCCTCATGAATGAAAGCCGGCAGGTTTGCGATGGGCAGGGAAACGTCGTGTTTGATGGAACCGCCCTCGAATTTCTGTGAGTCCGAAAGCGTCTCGCGCAAGTCCCAAAAGGCGGTGCGTTGTGCCTCGCTCTGGGCCACGGCAGCATCGCTGATCAAGGCCCCGTCCAGTGCCTGTTCAAGTGCGGCCTGCATTCCGCCATCCGCGACATCGGCACACTCGCACAGCACGTACCATGGTGACGCGCTGGCCAGCGGTGATTGAATTCCCATGTTCCGGGCAGTGAAATCGAGGGCAATTTGCGGAATCAATTCAAAGGCAACAAGGCCAAAGCTGAAGCGCTGTCTGAAGCCGGAAAACAACGCCACTGCGGCTTCAGGCGAGGGCAGGGCGATGAAACACGTGTCGTAGCGGCGGGGCCGGGGAAAGAGTTTCAAGACTGCTTGCGTGATCACGCCGAGTGTTCCTTCGCTGCCGATGAAAATGTTGCGCAGGTCATAACCGGTGTTGTCCTTGCGGAGCTTGCGCAGCGTGTTCAGAACCCGGCCATCGGGCAACACCACTTCGAGGCCGAGGCAGAGATCGCGGGCATTGCCATAGGCGAGCACGTTAAGGCCGCCGGCATTGCTCGCAAGATTGCCACCGATGCGGCAGGAGCCTTCTGAAGCGAGCGACAACGGAAACAGGCGGTCCGCCGCTGCGGCCGCCTCCTGCACCGATTGCAAGGTGGCACCCGCCTCGGCTGTGAGGGTGAAACCCTCGGCATCAACATCAACAATCCTTGTCATGCGATCGAGTGAGAGAAGAATTTGATCACCATTTGGAGAGGGGATTTGTCCACCCACAAGCCCGGTGTTGCCCGATTGCGGCACGATGGCGGTGCGGGTTTCGCTTGCCAGCGCCATGATGGCGGAAACCTGTGCCGTAGTTGCCGGGCGGAGAATGACTGGCGCGCTGCCATGCCACAGGTCGCGCCATTCGTGCAGATACCGGTGCATCGCGGCGGAATCGCGGGTGGTGCCGCGTTCGCCGGTGATGGCGGCAAAGCGCTCTATTGTTTCAGGTGTCGGCACCGTCATGGCCGCAGCGCAGCGGCGCGGCGCAGCCTGTCGTTGATGGCCTCGCCCAGACCTGCCTCGGGGATGGGTGCCACGGCTATGCATGCGGTGTCGCCCTGATCCAGTTCATGCAGCAGCCGGAAAAGTTTTGCCGCCGCCTCCACGACATTGCCAGCGGCAGAAAGCGTGTGGGGACCATGGGACACGGAGCCAAAGCCGAGAAAGACTTCGCCCGGTTTTGGTGCCAACGCGTTGAGGCGCAAACCGGCACGTGGCGCGTAGTGGCTTTCAAGAAGGCCCGGAGCATGCAAGGGGCCGTCGGCGGCAGCAGAGAATGTCTGGCCAAGGCATTCTTCCAGGTGCTGGCGCGTGATGCCGCCGGGCCGCAGCAAGCGCGGCGTGCCGTCCAGAAAACTTACAACAGTGGATTCAAGTCCAACCTGGCTCGGCCCGCCATCGAGCACCAGATCAACGACTGCACCAAGAGCGTCCCGTACATGCGCCGCCATGGTCGGGCTGATGCGGCCTGACAGATTGGCTGAGGGGGCTGCGATCGGCTTGCCAAAGGCCCGCAACAGGGCTTGCGCAACCGGATGCGACGGCACGCGAAGTGCTATGCTGGACAGTCCGGCAGAGGCCAGAAGCGATACCGGGCAATGGGCCGCCCGTTCCACCACAATGGTGAGCGGTCCCGGCCAAAACAGCTTTGCGAGCCGAAGTGCAGATGGCGTGAGTATGCCGAGCGCTTCCGCCGCCTGCTGGTCGGCGACATGGGAAATCAGCGGATTGAACCGGGGCCTGCCCTTGGCCGCGAAAATGGCGGCGACTGCCGTATCATTTGTGGCATCTCCACCCAAGCCATAAACAGTCTCGGTCGGGAAGGCGACAAGTCCGCCGCGCCGCAGAATGGCGGCTGCCTCAGCTATCTCTGTCTGCGGTTCCATGGCCGCGGGCTATAGCAGCCACACTTCACGTCGGCTACACCGGGGCATGGCCACGCTTGTCTACAGCCACCCTGCAAGCCTGCAGCATGAAACGCCACCGGGACACCCGGAGCGGGCCGACCGCATCAAGGCCGTCAATGCCGTGCTGGCGGCACCGCATTTTGGCACCTTGCTGCGGCGTGAGGCCGCGCCGGCAACCGACCAGCACTTGCTGCTTGCGCACACGGCGGAACATGTCCGGCGCATCCGCAGTTTGGCACCGGAGGAGGGCTTTGAGTATGTCGATCCGGATACAGTGATGTCGCCCCATTCCCTTGAGGCGGCTCTCCGTGCCGCAGGTGCTGCAACGGCGGCGGTGGATGCCGTATTCCGGGGCGAGGCCGACAATGCCTTTTGCGCGCTAAGGCCGCCCGGCCACCATGCCGAACACAACCGCGCCATGGGTTTTTGTTTCTTCAACCAGGCGGCCATCGCAGCACTCCATGCCCGTGAGCGCCACGGTGCAGAGCGTGTGGCCGTGGTTGATTTCGATGTCCACCACGGCAACGGCACGCAGGACATTTTCTGGTCCGACCCCGACATGTTTTATGGCTCTACACACCAAATGCCGCTTTATCCCGGTACGGGTGAGCGCGGTGAAACAGGTGTCGGCAACATCTTCAACGCGCCATTGCGGGCGGGCGACGGCGGTGCGGCGTTCCGCGAGGCCATGGGCAGCGTCATCCTGCCGGCACTTGATATCTTTGCTCCGGATCTCATCGTCATCTCGGCCGGGTTTGATGCCCATGTGCGTGATCCGCTGGGCAGTCTTGAACTTGTGGAAGAGGATTTTGCCTGGGCCACCTTGCGGCTCATGGAAATGGCGGACAACCATGCATCTGGCCGCGTTGTTTCGGTGCTGGAAGGGGGCTATGACTTGCAAGGGTTGGCGGGTTCCGTCGGCGTGCATGTTCATGCGCTGCTGCATGGCGAGGCGCTGGCAGAGGTGATTGAAGGCGATGAGGATGAAGAAACATGAGTGACGCGGATATTTCCGGCCTGTCGTTTGAAACGGCCCTGGCGGCACTGGAGGATATTGTTGCCAGGCTTGAAGGCGGCAAGGTGGAGTTGGAGGAGTCGATCAAGATCTATGAGCGTGGCGAAGCGCTGCGCAAGCACTGCGAAGCCAAGCTCAAGGAGGCTGAAGCGCGGATCGAGAAATTGACGCTAGATCCCCAGGGCAGGCCCATTGGCAAGCAGCCCCTGGACGTGGAGTGACGTCCAGAAAGCTGGATGAGGAACTGGCGCGGCGCGATTTGACCCTTCACACAAAAATCTGTGACGACCACCCGGCTTTCATCACCGCGCTGGGTTGGCGCGCTCAAGGGTTGTGCCGTCCCCGATTGAAGGCGGCGATGGCAACGCGGAATTCTTGCTGGCGGCAACGAAGCCCTAGCCGACCTGCCCGCGATGGCGCAGGAACTGGTCGGCGAGCACGATGGCCATCATCGCCTCGCCCACCGGCACGGCGCGGATGCCCACGCAGGGGTCGTGGCGGCCCTTGGTTGAGATGTCGGCGTTCGTGCCGGATTTCGTAATCGTCTGGCGCGGCGTCAGAATTGAGGACGTGGGTTTCACGGCGAAACGCACGACAATGTCCTGGCCCGTGGAAATGCCCCCCAGAATTCCACCGGCATGATTGGACAGAAATTCCGGCTTGCCATGGCGCATCCTGATCTGGTCGGCATTCTCCTCGCCCGAAAGGGCTGCGGCGTGGAAGCCTGCACCGATTTCAACACCCTTGACGGCATTGATGCTCATCATGGCGGAAGCAAGTTCGCTGTCGAGCTTGCCGTAAATCGGCGCGCCCCAGCCTGCGGGAACGCCGGACGCCGTCACTTCAATCACCGCACCGATGGACGAGCCGTTCTTGCGGATGCCATCGAGATCGTCTTCCCAAAGTTTTGCCGTCTGCGCGTCGGGGCAGAAAAACGGGTTGTTGCTGACCTCCGACCAGTCCCAATTCTTGGGATTGATCTTGCGGGAACCCATTTGGACAAGCGCGCCCCGGATGGTGACGCCCGCAATGACCTTGCGGGCCACGGCACCGGCCGCAACGCGCGACGCGGTTTCGCGGGCGCTGGACCTGCCGCCGCCGCGATAGTCGCGGATGCCGTATTTTGCGTCATAGGTGAGGTCCGCGTGGCCGGGGCGATAGGTGTCGCGGTTGTCACTATAGTCCTTGGAGCGCTGGTCAACGTTGTCGATCATCAGCATGATCGGTGTGCCGGTGGTGCGCGGGCCCTGGCTGCGCTCGTCCTCAAAAACGCCGGAGAGGATCTTCACTTCATCAGGCTCGCGGCGCTGGGTGGTGAAGCGGCTCTGGCCGGGCCTGCGCTTGTCGAGGTAGCCTTGAATGTCGGCAGGTGTGAGTGACAGTCCCGGCGGGCAGCCGTCAACAACGGCGCCAATGGCGGGGCCGTGGCTTTCGCCAAAGGTTGTCACGCGAAAGAGATGGCCGAATGTATTGTGCGACATGGGCCTTGCTTAAGAAGTTTTGCCTGTGGCGTCAAACCTCGGGTGGATGAATGGGCGACCGAAAGTTGCCCCAGGGCGGAACCTTCGCGCCTAATAGGCTCTCGTAAAGCCACCGTCACACAAAATATTGAGGCCTGTCATGTGATCGGAAAACGGCGAGAGCAGGCCTTCTATGGCGACGGCGACCTCTGCTGGTTCAGCATATTTCTTCAGCGGAACGTTGTCATTTTCTTGTCTGAGCTGGTCTTCAAAACTGACGCCGGCACTTGCGGCGCGTTTGGCAATCGAGTCCCGATACCAGGGCGACAGCGTTCCGCCGAGCGAAAGTGTGTTGACATGAATGCCGCGCGGCCCCAGCGCAAACGCCAATGTCTTGGCTTCGCCCACCCAAGCCGTGCGGATGACATTGGCTGTCGCGTAGTGGCTCAGCACTTGGGCGGAAGATATGCCAGAGACGATGACGACCTTGCAGCGGTGGCCATTGGCCGGATCAGGCTTCATGCGCGCAATAGCGACTTTCAGTGTTTCCAGGGGCCCGATGAAGCTTTCTTCAAACAATGCGCGCCAAACCTCGGGCTCCGGCATTGGTTCCCCGGCCCTGTGCGGCTGCGGGGGCATGATGACCGCTCCATCAAGGTCGATCGCCAAATCAGCCAATCTGCCAGCGAATGAACGAATAGACGCAATGGATGTCATGTCAAGTTCGAGCACGACATGCTGAGCTGACGAAACACCAGACAGCAGGCGTTCCAGCGTGGACAAGTTGGACGTGTTTCTTGCCGCCAGAACGAGCCGGTGACCCAACTTCGCCAACCGATCACTGACAGCACTTCCGATTCCGCCCGATGCACCGGTTACAAGGTAAGTCGCCATGGTCATTTCCTGTCTTGTTGGAATCTGCTCTGGGACGCCGCAATCACGCCGTCAAATTTGGGTTTTGACGAGTTGTGTATCACTTTGAGTTTCAAGGTTGGTTCATCAATACTGACATTGTTGTGGCTGCATTCCTTCCCAATTGCGGACAAAAACGTCCCGCGGCCAATGTGGCGCTATGGGCCGACAGAGGTCATGCGGATCAATTGGCTCAGACACCATTTCATTTATGCTTTTCATCACTATTAGCCTGTGCGGCAACCGATTTTTTTGGCTTGTTGGCATTTTGCCAGCGTGTTAGCGTTCATGTCATTCAGTCCGCAGGGGAGGACCGATTGACGGGGGAAAGCGATGCCGGAAACCTTGCTCAAATCCCTCGGGATGCCAGACGAAGTTCGTGAATTTCCCTTTGGACGCTTTGAAATCGTCCACCTTGATGGCGTCTCGCTTGGCCGTGCCACTTATCAGCCGGGATGGAAATGGTCTGTTCACAACGCTCCAATCGTTGGAACCAGTCTTTGCCATGCGCCGCATACAGGCACTGTATTGTCTGGCCATGGTGCTGTTCAATATGAGGATGGCCAGTATCTCGATTTGATTCCAGGCACGGTATTTTACATAACAACCAAACCGCATGACAGCTGGGTGGTTGGCGATGTCCCCTACGTTTCCCTTCATGTCTTGAAACCACACGTGCATTGACAATGCCGGACAATCGAAATCGCAACCTCGATGCGATGAGCAATTCCCCTTCGTCGCGCGCTCCCTCGGCTGCAAGACACATCTAACTTTTCGGATGCTTTCAGCACTGGCGCACCTTTTCATCCATGCCGTCGAAGGATTTTGACAGCGCCTTCGTGATGCAGTCAGCGGAATGCCGCGCCCGGCGCTGGGGCCGACAAGTCCGCCACTGTTTGGGCTTGGGCGTGGCCCGTGGCGTTCATGTCCGTGGCGATTGAACCCTGGATCAGCCCTTGGGCGTTCCAGTCGGTTTGGCCATGGCGGACGAAAATGATGGGCAGTGCCGGATCAACCGCCATCTTTATTGAGCGTCATGTCCGGTGCAGTCGGGACTTTCATGCCCACGACGTGATAGCCTGCATCCACATGCAGAATTTCGCCGGTGATGCCGCGGCTGAGGTTGGAACACAGGAACATGCCGGCGTCACCCACCTCTTCGATGGTGACGGTGCGGCGCAGCGGCGAATTGTATTCGTTCCAGCGCAGGATATAGCGGAAGTCGCCAATGCCGGACGCCGCCAGTGTCTTGATCGGGCCAGCGGAAATGGCGTTGACGCGAATGTTCTTTTCGCCGAGATCGGCGGCCATGTAGCGCACCGAGGCTTCCAGTGCGGCTTTGGCCACGCCCATGACATTGTAGTGCGGCATCCATTTTTCAGCGCCATAATAAGTCAGCGTGAGGAGGGAGCCGCCATTGGTCATGAGTTTTTCGGCGCGCTGGGCCACCGCCGTGAAGCTGAAGCAGGAAATGTTGAGGGACTTGTCGAAGTTGCCTTCGGAGGTATCGACGTAGCGGCCCTCAAGTTCGTTCTTGTCGGAAAAGGCAATGGCGTGGACAACGAAATCAACGCCGCCCCAGGCTTTTTCAACCTCTGAAAATGTTGCATCGATTGAGGACGCATCGGTGACATCGCAAGGTGACACCAGCTTGGACCCCACCTCCGCAGCCAACGGCACCACGCGTTTCTTCAAAGCGTCACCCTGGTAAGTGAAGGCGAGTTCCGCGCCCTGTTCGGCGCAGGCCTTGGCGATGCCCCAGGCAATCGAGCGGTTGTTGGCCACGCCCATGATCAGGCCGCGTTTGCCTGCCATTAAACCTTTGTTATTGCCCATGATTTCAGAATATTCTCCGACAGGTTCCGCACTCTCGCGTGTCATCGCACAAAGTTGGCGGATTATCCAGTTTGATCATTGGGGCAAAGTGTCAGACGGACGATGTGGTCCTGGTGAAATTTGGAAGTATGGCGCTTCCCCATGGGTGGCCAAGCGCCTAGATGAACTGCATGAACCTCAGTGAACTTGCAACGCTTACCGCCTCCCTCGGGTTTACCGACCGCAATGACCCCTTCAAACTCTTTGAAGAGTGGATGGGGGATGCGCAGAAGTCTGAACCCAATGACCCCAATGCCATGACGCTGGCCACCGTTGATGAAGACGGGTTGCCCAATGCGCGCCTGGTGCTGCTCAAGGACTTTGATGAGAAGGGGTTTGTTTTCTACACCAATTTCGAAAGCCAGAAGGGCCAGGAGATTTTGGCGACAGGCAAGGCGGCGTTGGTCTTTCACTGGAAGTCGCTGCGCCGCCAGGTGCGGGTCCGGGGGCTGACAGAGGAGGTGACTGCGGCGGAGGCCGACGCCTATTTCAAGTCCAGACCGCGTGATTCAAAAATCGGGGCCTGGGCCTCACAGCAATCGCGGCCGCTGACGGCGCGGTTCGAACTGGAAACGGCGGTGGCCATGAACACTGCGCGCTTCGGCCTTGCCGATGTGCCACGGCCACCCCACTGGTCCGGCTTCCGCATCAGGCCGCTCGCCATTGAATTCTGGCATGATCGGCCCTTCCGGCTGCATGACCGGGTGGTGTTCCGGCGCGAGAAACCCGATGGGGCATGGGCGAAGGCGAAACTCTATCCGTAAATACATTGTATTGACAATATGTGCGGTTTTGCCCATATTACAAGGGTAATGATACCCAACTTGCGATGGAACAAGGAAAAGAACGAAAAGCTGTTTCTTGAACGCGGCTTGGGATTTGAACTGGTCATCGAGGCTTTTGATGTAGGGGCGGTCATAAAGGACATGGACCATCCCGATCCGGGACGACTTGGACAACGCATGTTGCTGATTAGAGTGCATGGTTATGTTTGCGCCGTTCCCTATGTCCAGGATGGCGACGTGAAGTTTCTGAAAACCATGTATTTCAGCAGAAAGTATGATGAACTCTATGGAGGGTCATATGGACAAGAAAATCAATGATAAAAAGCCTCCAAGCGTCTGGTCGCCCTATGTCAATCAGGTCTTGGATGAAGAGGAGCAAGAAATTGAGGATGCCTTGGCGGCAGGGGAATATGTACCTGCAGCTGATCAAGAGGCGCGCCTAAAGGAGTGGAAGAAGGCGGTCGAAAGCTATAAAAAGAAAAAAGCCGTTACTGTCCGTTTGTATGTCCGGACATTGGAACGTCTCAAGGCCAAAGCTCTCGAAGAAGGTATGCCTTATCAGACGCTGCTGTCTTCAGTCCTTCACAAATATGTCACAGGACAACTGAGAAGCCGTGACTGATACCCGCAAAACCCTGACCCTCACAGGTGCCTCGCGCGGCATCGGCCACGCCACGGTGAAACGCTTTTCGACAGCGGGCTGGCGCGTCATCACCTGTTCGCGCCATCCTTTCCCCGATGATTGCCCGTGGGATGCCGGCCCGGAGGATCACATTGTTGTCGATCTCGCATCTTCGGACGACACCCACAAGGCAATCGCAGTGATGCGGGAAAAGCTGAAAGCACATGGTTCACGGCTCGACGCGCTTGTGAACAACGCAGCCATCAGCCCCAAACTTGGTGCTGGCGCGCGCATGAATTCGCTGGAAACCTCGGAAGATGACTGGAAGCAGGTTTTCCAGATCAATTTTTTTGCCCCCATCATGCTGGCGCGTGGCCTGCTGAATGAATTGAAAACGGCAAGGGGCGCGGTGGTGAATGTCACCTCCATCGCGGGCACCAAGGTGCATCCCTTTGCGGGTGCGGCCTATTCAACATCGAAAGCGGCTCTTGCGTCCTTGACCCGGGAAATGGCCCATGATTTTGGCCCCCATGGGGTGCGCGTCAATTCCATTTCGCCCGGCGAAATCGAGACAAGCATTCTTTCGCCGGGGACCGAAACGATCATTCCGCAAATCCCCCTTCGCCGCCTCGGCCAGCCGGAGGAAGTGGCCAAAGCCATCTATTTCCTGTGCACAGACTCATCGTCCTACATCTCGGGGGCTGAACTCCATATCAACGGTGGCCAGCATGTCTAACCAGGACCGTCGCCCGGAAACAATTGCGGCCCATGCGCTCAGATCACTTGATGGGCCAACCGGCGCTGTGGTGCCACCCATCCATCTCTCCACCACCTATGCCCGCGATGAAAACTACGCGCCCCTGCTCAAGGAAAATTACCAGCGCAATGGCAGCCCGACGCTGTGGCAGGCGGAGGAGGCCCTGGCGGCACTCGAAAACGCCACGCAGTGCCTGCTCTTCGCCTCCGGCATGGCGGCAATTGCAACGCTGCTCGAAACAGTTCCCCATGGCGGCCATGTGGTGGCGCCTGATACGATGTATTACGGCACGCGGGACTGGCTGCTGCATCTGCATAGCAAGGGCCGCATCGCGCTGACATTGTTCAAGCCTGCTGATCCCGGCGGCATTGCTGCATCATTGCTCCTGGGCAAGACCGATCTTGTGTGGATCGAAACGCCGCTCAATCCCACTTGGGACGTGATTGACATCGCCGCCGCCGCCAAAGCCGCGCACGCGGCGGGCGCCATTCTCGCCGTTGATGCCACTGCGACTGCCGCGGTCACCACACAGCCGCTTGATCTCGGTGCTGACATTGTTTTTCACTCCGTCACCAAATTCCTGAATGGCCATTCCGATGTGCTGGCGGGAGCGCTGATGACGCGCCAGACAGACCAGCGCTGGCAGGAGATCAAATCCCTGCGCACCAAAGTTGGTGCACCGCTGGCACCGTTTGAATGCTGGCTGCTGATGCGGGGCTTGCGCACCTTGTTTGTGCGTTACCGCCAGCAGAGCGGCAATGCGCTCGCCATCGCCCGGCATTTTTCCCAGCACCCAAAGATCGAACGGGTGCTCTATCCCGGCCTTTCAGATCATCCCGGCCATGATATTGCCAAACGTCAGATGACGGATGGTTATGGTGGCATGATGTCGTTGCTGCTCAAGGGTAGTTTTGAGGACGCCAAGCGCTTCTGCACGCAACTGCGGGTCGTCATTCCCGCAACCTCGCTGGGTGGCGTTGAAAGCCTTGCTGAACACCGCAAGTCCGTCGAGGGCCCAACAAGCCCGGTGCCGGACAATCTGGTGCGGCTGTCGATTGGCATTGAAAACGTCAATGACCTCATCGCGGATATCAGCCAGGCGCTGGAAAGAGTCTGACAAAAAGTTCATCATTGCCGGGCGACGGAAGGCGGGTGCGTTGCCGTCCTATGGGTACTTCAACATTGGAGGTTACCCATGAAGTCCCCTGCAAACACAGTATTTGCCCTTTTGATGGGCACTACACTTCTCGTCGCAGCCGTGCCTGCCTTGGCGCAGTCGGCTGAAAGCAATCCGCCCGGCCCGATGGCCGAGGCTCCCGATGATTCTGACGATGGCTGGGGCTGGCGCCATGGCAAGGGCCGGCACCACGGAATGGGAGAAGGCCGTCATGGAGGCCATCACAGAGGCATGATGATCATTGATGCCAATGCCGACGGTCTCATCGGCGCTGATGAGGCTTCGGCGCTGGCCGAGCGCGGGTTCATGCACATGGACCAGAACCGCGACGATGTCATCGACAAGGCTGAATTTGTCTCGCCTCACGGTCCTGGCCGCGGTCCCGACTCTGGCGGCTGGCGCGGCTGGTTCGGCGGCAGCAGCGAAGAAGCCGCTGCTGTCCAAAAAGTGAGGGAGGACAAGTTCGCCACTCTCGACACGGACAAGGACGGAAAACTGACCAAAACCGAGTTCTTCGCCGATGTGCAGCAGAAACTCGCCGCTGCCGACACAGACAAGGATGGCAAGGTCACGCCCTGGGAATTCCGCGCCATGCCGCGTCCGTAAGCCATAACGATCTCCCCGGCGGCAACGCCGGGGAATTCATGCTGCGCGCAGGCCCTCCTTGCGCACATGCGTTTCCAGTTGGTCGAGAGCCTTCTCCACAATGTCAAAAAGGGCGTGGACCTCGTCCTCCACAATGATGAGGGGCGGGCAGAAGGCGATCGTGTCCTGCACATTGCGCACGATCAGCCCAAGCTCTTCCATGATCTTCAGCGCCATGGGGCCCACAGCCTTCTTGAAGTCGAAGCTGCGCTTCGTCACTTTGTCGGCCACCAGTTCGATGGCGCCGATCAGGCCTTCACCACGCGCCTCGCCCACAAGCGGGTGGTCGGCAAGCGCCTTGAGCCGCGCTTGAAAAACGGCTGAAATCTTCTTGGCGTGCTGCATGATCTTGTCACGTTCATAGATCTCGATGGTCTTGAGGGCGATGGCGCAGCCCACGGGGTGGGCGGTATAGGTGTAGCCGTGGCCAAACGTGCCGAGCTTGCGGCTTTCATCCAGCATGGCCTGGTAGAGGTCTTCCTCGACCGTCAGTGCGCTCAACGGGAAATAGGCAGAGGTCAAGGCCTTCGCCATGGAGATTGAGTGGGCCTTGATGCCGTAGGTTTGCGTGCCGAACCAGTTTCCGGTGCGGCCAAAGCCGCAGACCACTTCATCAACGATGAAACGCACATCATACGTGGTGAGCACTGCCGCGATCTTGTCGAAATAGGTGCGGGGTGGCGTGATGACGCCGCCTGCCCCCATGATGGGTTCCGCGATGAAAGCCGCCACCGTGTCAGGACCTTCACGCAGGATGAGGTCCTCCAGTTCACGCGCCATGCGGCTGGCGAAATCCTCTTCGCTCTCGCCTGCTTCACCGAAACGATAATGGTGGGGGCAGGCAGTGTGCAGCACGCCCTTGATGGGAAGGTCAAAATCCGTGTGCAGCCAAGGCAGGCCGGTCAGCGAAGCCGTCGCAATGGTGACACCATGATAGCCGCGCAGGCGGGAGATGATTTTCTTCTTGTCGGGCCGTCCACGGGCATTGTTGTAATACCAGGTCAGCTTGATCTGCATGTCGTTGGCTTCGGAGCCAGAAGTGCCGAACAGGATCTTGGAAGCGGGAACCGGCGAAAGCTCCTTCAGCTTCTCGGACAGTTCGATGAGGCCGTCATGGGATTTTCCGCCAAAGGCATGTGTAAAGGAAACCTTGCGCAGCGCCTCAGCGCCAGCCTCGGCGATTTCCGCGTTGCCATAACCCAGAGCCGTGCACCACAGGCCTGCCAGCCCCTCGATATAGCGCTTTCCCTTGTCGTCGAAGACATAGATGCCACGGCCTCCGTTGAGGATCAGGGGGCCCACCTCGCGGTGGCGCGCCAGGTTTGTGTAGGGGTGGATGACGGTTTCGATGTCGCGCACCGCCATGTTGGAAAGCTGGGTCATTTAGTCTCCTTGGGGGCTTCCTAGAGCATCGCGCGGTCAATTGGTATCAGAAGAGTCAATTGACCGCGACAACGATGCTCGTCGATTCAATAAGTTGGCGCAACTTTCCGGCCTCAAATGCGACCGCATTTGAGGGTCCGTTGCGCTGGCATGGATTGGGCAATGGGCTATGGTGCGGGAACGCATTGCCACTTCGCGCCCGATGCATGGGAGGACCACATGAACTCAACTGAAAGCAGGCTCGATGAAATAGAGATGCGCCTGGCGCACCAGGAAAAAACCATTGCCGAGTTGAATGAGGTGATCACGGCGCAATGGAAGAAAACAGAGGCGCTGGAACGCCAGTTGCGGCGGATGGATGCGGAGATGCAGACGCTCGATTCAAGCGACGCACCCGCCAACCAGAAACCTCCGCACTATTGAAAGAATGTTGCTGGCAATGGGTATCGCCGACCGCCTCAGGCTTCACGTCTCTTCACCGAATTGTGAATTCCTTCGCGGATATACTGATATACTGCATGTGCTCTCACCTGATCCTTTGGGGCAAGCGTCCCGTATCCATCCCAGGTGGTTTGAACGCCAGAGCAAGGAAGCGCGGCAATGTCGGACACAGCTTTGAACCGGAATGAGGCCAAAGGCGCTCTCGTGTACCGCCAGTCACGCTGGACAAGGGTGACGCACTGGCTCTGGGCCATCAGCCTGTTCTTTCTGATGCTGTCCGGACTGCAGATCTTTAACGCCCACCCAAAACTCTATCTTGGTCATCAGTCCGGATTTGAGTATGACAACGCAATTCTTGACATTGGTGCGAAACAAGTGGGCGACGGCGTCGTTGGCTACACACGCATTTTTGGCAAGGAATTCGACACGACAGGGTATCTCGGCGTGTCTGGCGCAAAAACCTACCAGGCTTTCCCGCCCGCACTCACCATTCCATCCAACCGAAGCCTTGCAACGGGCCGTATCGTTCATTTCTTTTTCGCATGGATACTGGTTGGCACCCTTTTTCTCTGGGCCATGGCCAGCCTCATCAACGGGCATCTGCGCCGCGATCTCATGATCACGGGAACAGATCTGAGAAACCTGCCGCAGGACGTGAAGAATCACGCGCGGCTGAAGTTCCATCACACAAGGGAGTACAATGCCCTCCAGAAACTCGCCTATGCGGGCGTGCTCTTCATCTTGCTGCCGCTGATGATCCTCACGGGCCTGTCCATGTCACCGAACTTCAATGCCTCCGCACCCTGGCTGCTTGACGTTTTCGGCGGACGGCAGTCGGCGCGCACTATCCATTTCATCGTCATGCTGTTGCTGATCGGCTTCTTTGTCATCCACATTTTGATGATTGTGGCGGCTGGCCCCCTCAATGAACTGCGCTCGATCGTCACTGGTTGGTACCGCGTTGATGACGTGCAAGGAAAGGACCGCTGACATGTCCAGTTTCCAATTCAACCGCCGCATTTTTCTGAGAAGTGCAGGCATCGGTGTTTCGGCGGTTGGCCTCGCCGGATGCGATGTGTTTGACGGCTTGAACGACCGAGACAGCGCGGCAAGAAACCTTGTGGAAAAGGCCAATGACCTGACATACCGTGTGCAACGTTTTCTGGGTGGCGGACACACGCTGGCACCTGAATACACCGAGGCTGACATCAAACAATCGCAACATCCAAATGGCGTGACGGCACCCGAGGACTCTGACTACAAGACATTGGCGGGTACCGGCTTTGCCGACTACAGACTCAAGGTCATAGGCCTTGTCGAGAAGCCGCTTGAGATGAGCCGCGAAATGTTGATGGCCATGCCCGCGCAAACGCAGATCACACGGCATGATTGCGTTGAAGGCTGGAGTTGCATCGCCAAATGGACCGGACCGCGCTTGTCAAAAGTGTTGGACGAAGCCAAACCGAAAATTGCGGCACGCTATGTTGTGTTTCACTGCTTCGACACAATTGAAAGCAGCCTGTCTGGCGCGATCAAATACTATGAAAGCATCGACCTGATCGACGCCTATCACCCCCAGACCATCCTCGCCTACGGCCTCAACGGCAAACCGCTTCCGGTGGAAAACGGGGCTCCCTTGCGGGTGCGTGTTGAGCGCCAGTTGGGCTACAAAATGGCAAAGTACGTGCACACGATTGAACTGGTGTCATCCTATGCCGCGATCGGCGAAGGCAACGGCGGGTATTGGGAAGACCGGGGCTATGACTGGTACGCGGGGATATAAGCCCAAACGACCCTCTATTGCGTTTGTCTAATTGTTGTGTAAAAGTCTGTGTAGGAGTTCACACAATGGCAACCAATCTCGCACTTGATCCCAAACTGTTGGAGCGCGCCCTGAAAGTGAGTGGGGAGCGCACCAAGAAGGCCGCCGTCACCAAGGCGCTTGAGGAGTTTATCGCAAGGCGCTGGGTTGATGAGAACCGCGAAGCCATTGAAGCCTACAACCAGGAAATCAAGTCCAGTGGAGTTTGGTCTGACGGACTCCGTCGCTGGTGACACGACAGTATGACATCTGCAAGAATCCGGACCGCACGTCGCGGCAGCGCGTACCCTATCTGATTGTTCTGCAATCCGACATTCTCAGCCCAATGAACACAGTCATCGTTGCACCTGTTTCGCTGGAGCGTCCCGCCAACAGCTTAGCCAAACTCAATCCGGCTTTGATCATCGAAGGGAAGCGGTACCGGGTTTCAATGCTTGAAATGGCCGGTATCCCGCGCAACAGGCTGGGCGAAGTTGTCGCCAATGCGGAGAGCCAGCATACGAATTTCGTGGCGGCAATCGACTTTCTGTTTACGGGAATCTAGAGCTCAAACCCAGAAACTGTACAACTCGGCATCCGGCACGATTTGACGCTGCTGACCGCGGACGGAGACTTCAGATTATGCAGAAAGCTGCAAAGGGATTGCAGCTTTGGAGGGTTGGCAATGTTGGCTACAATGGGAAAAAAGAGAAAAATGCAATGTCACCGTTTACTACAGTATCCCCTTGTCGGAAATTTCATCGGCCCATCATTCGCGTCTTTCTTATTCAAACGCTTCTGCACTGAACTCCCCAGTGTCTATATTCAATGCGGTCAACCGCATCGGGGCACCAATATATCGCCGGGCAGTAATTCGCGGTATGCTTGTTGTATCGACTGATACCTGTACTATTGACTGAAACACTCCACCAACTCCGACTTCTTGCAACAACTCGCATCTTCGGCGATTTGCTCCTTTGGTTTTCCAATGTAAGAGGTCACTTCTACCGAATATGGAAAATTTCTTTAATTCCTGATCGGCGAAGTGATCTGTCCAGAGCGTGACAACTATTTGGCCGTCTGGCGCTTTGTCAGACCACCACTTGCGAACATCCCTCGACTTCGGAACGCCAAAATGTGCAAAACACTCCGTGAGAGTCTTTCGCTTGTTTTCTGGGGCTAAAATCACCGCGACAACCTATTGTGCTTGCACAAGTAAATGGCGCATCAGTATTGAATGCTAAACCTTGTCAGCTCTGCAGAAATTCAAAGTGATAGCCACTTGGAATCGCTACCTCAATAGACCAGCCCAAGTAAGTATAGGATGGATGCTCCAAGCACACTTCCGTAAAACACTGCCCGAAATGAAATTGCAAGAATCGCATAGACTTCATCGTTATTTTGCCACAAACTAGGGTGTGAACCCAATTCAGGTTGTTGAATTACATTAGCAAATCAGATTCAGATGCTCTTAACAAGGAGCATATCATGGGTCGATTTGATTTGAGCGACGAAGAGTGGGCGACTATCGAGCCGCATTTTCCG
>JANPDD010000236.1:0-3761 GCA_031431295.1 Hyphomicrobiales bacterium
TCGCAGCGGATTGGGACTCTGTTCAACGCACGGCAACCAGCCAAAAAATTGAAGTAACGGAAAACAACGGCACCCAGGTGCGGGGCTCTTTCGTTTCGGCAAGCGAAACCGCGCTGGTGCTGCGCGATTCAACAGGGGAGCGCTCCATCGCCCAGTTGGAAATCACCAGAGTACGAGTGCAAGATCCCAGCCGCCGGGTACGCAGGGGTCTGCTGTGGGCGCTGGTCGGTTGCACGCTCGGCACGGCGGTCGGCGTGTTGCCCGGCGTGGGGCCGATTGCCACCATCGCCATGCTTCTGCCCATTACTTATGGGCTGGAGCCGGCCAGCGCCCTCATCATGCTCGCAGGTATTTATTACGGCGCGCAGTATGGCGGTTCGACGTCCGCCATTCTCGTCAACATTCCGGGCGAGGCCACCGCTGTGGTCACGACTTTGGATGGCCACCAAATGGCGCGCAACGGCCGCGCCGGTGCGGCCCTCGGCATCGCGGCCATTGCCTCATTCATCGCCGGAACGGTGACGACTGTCTTTGTCGCGGCCATTGGTGCTCCATTGACGAAACTCGGACAATTGTTTGGCGCGGCGGAATATTTCTCCCTCATGCTGGTTGGGCTGGTGTTTGCCGTGGTGCTGGCCCGCGGCAGCATCCTCAAGGCCGTGATGATGATTGTGCTCGGGTTGCTGTTGTCCACCGTCGGCACTGATGTGAACACCGGACAGGAGCGCCTGACCTTTGGCATCGGGGCATTGGTGGACCGGATTGATTTCGCCGTGTTGGCCATGGGGCTTTTCGGCATTGCGGAACTGTTGCGCAGCCTTGAAAATCCGGAAGCGCGCGATGTGGTCAAGGCCAGCATCGGTTCGGTTCTGCCGACATGGGCCGAAATCAAGTCGAGTCTCAACCCAATCTTTCGCGGCATTGGTCTTGGCACTGTATTGGGAGCCCTGCCGGGCAATGGTGCGGTGCTGGCACCTTTCGCCAGCTATGCCTTGGAAAAGAAACTGGCCAAAGACCCCTCACGCTTCGGGAAAGGTGCCATCGAAGGCGTGGCTGGCCCTGAGTCCGCCAACAATGCAGGCGCACAGGCCGCCTTCATTCCATTGCTGACACTTGGCATTCCGCCCAACGCCGTGATGGCCCTGATGGTCGGCGCCATGACCATTCACGGCATTGTGCCGGGACCGCAGGTTATGACGCGCAATCCCGACCTGTTCTGGGGCATGATCGCCTCCATGTGGATCGGCAATCTTGCCCTCCTCATCATCAACCTGCCGCTGGTGGGCCTGTGGGTGAAACTCTTGCAGGTGCCCTATCGCCTGATGTTCCCTGCCATCCTCGCCTTCTGTTGCATCGGGGTTTATTCGATCAACAACCAGCCTGCCGACATTCTGGTCACGGCGTTTTTCGGCCTCCTCGGCTATGGCCTGATCAAACTTGGATTTGAGCTGGCACCTTTGCTTCTCGGCTTTGTGCTGGGTGGATTGATCGAGGACACGTTTCGCCGCGCCATGGACTTGTCGCATGGTTCCATGATGACTTTCCTGGACAGGCCTGTATCGCTTGGGCTCTTGGTGGTGGGACTTCTGGTGCTGGTGGTCGCGGCACTCCCAGCCATTGCCGGAAGGCGTGAAAAAGCCTTTGTGGAATAGCGGCGGCTGACTATAGGTCCTCCCGGCCGCGCATAAGCGGCACTTTAATCAACACGGGAGGATACTATGATCAGACGTACATTCATGGGACTGGCGGCAACTTTGCTGCTGTCGACTTCAAGCTTTGCGGCAGCCTATCCAGAAAAGCCGATTACCCTCGTCGTGGCCTTTGCCGCCGGCGGCCCCACCGACGTGATTGCCCGCATCGTGGCAGAAGACATGTCGAAAACACTGGGCCAGCAGATCGTCGTGGAGAATGTTGCCGGCGCTGGTGGCACAACGGGAACCGCCAAGGTCGCAGGGGCAGCCGCTGATGGTTACACGCTGATTATGGGCCAGATGGGCACCCATGCCGCAGCACCGTCACTTTATGAAAGCCTGAAATATGATCCGGTTGGCGGCTTCACACCCGTGGGCATCGCTGGCATCACGCCGATCCTTGTGGTGGCGAAAAAGGATTTTCCCGCAGCCAATCTGGGCGAGCTCATTGCCCATGTGAAGGCCAATGCTGGCACGATCAACCAGGCCAATGCCGGCGTCGGTTCGACCTCCTTCACCACATGCGTGTTGTTCAAGGCCATCGCCGGCCTGCCGAAGATCAATGAAGTCGCTTACAAAGGCACTGGCCCCGCACTTAATGATCTCGTTGCCGGTCAGGTTGATTTCATGTGCGACCAGATCACCAACCTTGCACCGCAAATCACGGCTGGAAACGTCAAGGGCCTCGCCATTGCAACGCCGGAACGTTCACCTGCTTTGCCTGACGTGCCAACGACCAAGGAAGCTGGCCTTGGCGACTTCCAGATTTCCGGCTGGAACGCCATTTTCGGCCCCAAGGACATGCCTGCCGACATTCAGGCGAAGCTTGCTGACGCCTTGGACAAGGCACTCTCCAATGCTGAAGTGGCCAAGAAGCTGACAAACCTTGGAACCGTCATTCCCAATGCGGAAGAACGCACGCCCGCTGGCCTTGCCGCCACCCAGGCCCGCGACATCGCGCTGCTGGCCGGGCCACTCAAGTCCTCAGGCATCGTGATCAAGTAACGCCAATCCATTGCAATGATCTGGAACCGCATGGGCAACCGTGCGGTTCTTGCTTTTTTGGGGAGGCCGCCGCTGCCCAACTTGCATTCTTTTGGCAATTCTGCTTTATCCCGGCCATCTCACTGAAAAAGCTGAGTGTAAACCACCGCCTGGCTGAATAAGGGCTGCCATGGCGGTCAGGTCCTGTCGCGGAAAAGTTGCAGACTTTTCCGGAAACGACATGACCAAAAAAAGTGACTAATGTTCTGAAAGGATTGAACAAAATGCCCAAGATGAAGACCAAGAGTGCGGCCAAGAAGCGCTTTCGCTTCACCGCCTCCGGCAAAGTGAAGGCCGGTGCCGCAGGCAAGCGCCACGGCATGATCAAGCGCAGCAACAAGCAAATCCGCAACCAGCGGGGTACTATGATTTTGGCCCCCGGCGATGCCGGTCTGGTCAAGATTCACATGCCCTATGCCGGCAAATAAGGAGGCTTGAGCCATGCCACGTTCAAAAGGCGGCGTCGTCGCCCGCCGTTCCCACAAAAAGGTTCTGGCCCGCGCCAAGGGCTTTTTCTCCCGCCGCAAAAACATTTTCCGCGTCGCCGTGCAGGCGGTGGAAAAGGCGGAGCAATATGCCTACATCGGCCGCCGCCAGAAGAAGCGCAATTTCCGCGCCCTGTGGATCCAGCGTATCAATGCCGGCACCCGCGAACTCGGCCTCACCTATGGCCGGTTTATCAACGGCCTCTCCAAAGCCGGCATCGAGGTGGACCGCAAGGTCCTCGCCGATCTCGCAGTGCATGACAAACCCGCCTTCGGAGCACTTGTCGAGAAGGCAAAAGCCGCTCTCGTCTAAGTCGAACTGACTGACGTCATTCACCGGGCCTTGAGTGGGAGTGCAGACTCCCGTAACTCAGGGCCTGATTTGTTTTATGTCGACTCCCCTTTTTCCGTCATTCCCGCGAAAGCGGGAATCGAACTTCCCCAACTTCCAAACTCAGAAAGTTGGATTCCCGCTTTTGCGGGGATGACGGGTGGGGGGAGTGAAGGAATTCATCAATGTCACTTATTGATCTCGAAACAG
>JANPDD010000237.1:0-8430 GCA_031431295.1 Hyphomicrobiales bacterium
GCGAGAAAGCGCTTGTAGCGCTTGATCAGCGTCGCGGGGATAAGTGGCGAAGAAAACCGCATGTTTTGACAGGAACCATGCGGGGTGGGATATGTCCAGCCCGTTCAAGAGGATTGCCCATGGCTGACGCTACCCCCACGGCCGCTGTGCTGCTGATTGGCAATGAAGTATTGTCCGGCCGTACCAAGGACAGGAACCTGGGCTTTATCGCCGACTATCTGACGGCCCTGGGCATTGATCTTCTTGAAGCGCGTGTGGTTGCCGATGACGAGGCTGCGATTATTGAGGCCGTGAATGCCTTGCGGGCGCGCCACACCTATGTGTTTACCACAGGCGGCATTGGCCCCACCCATGACGACATCACGGCGGATTGCATTGCTGCTGCCTTCGGCGTTGGCATTTCCCATCATCCTCAGGCAGTGCAGATACTCGAGGCCCATTTCAAGGCCATTGGCAGGGAACCGAATGAAGCGCGCATGCGCATGGCGCGCGTGCCCGACGGCGCCACACTGATCCATAATTCCGTGTCAAAAGCGCCAGGATTCAAGATCGCCAATGTCCACGTCATGGCGGGCGTGCCAAAGGTCATGCAGGCCATGATGGACGAAATTGCGCCAACACTTCGGCGAGGTGCGCCCATGTTGTCGCGGACTTTGCAATTTTTGGGGGGTGAGGGCGATATCGCCAAGCCGCTGTCTGATGCGCAAGCCGCGTTCCCGGGCGTCGTCATGGGTTCCTATCCGTTTGAGTCGCCCACCGGATTCAATACAAATCTGGTGCTGCGATCACGTGACCAGGTGCTCCTCGATCAGGCCTTTGCGGTCGTGAAGGAAAGTGCCGATGGGCTGGTCCGCTCCGGCCTGGCAAGGGGTGCCACGGAAATTTAAGCTGCGAGCGCTTTGCGGACTTTCTCCGTCAGGTCGTTGCGGGTGAATGGCTTGTTTACCAGTTCAATGGAATCAGGCAGGTCCTGCATCTGGCGAACGGAGCCCGGCGCATAACCGGACATGAACAGGATCTTGAGTTTGGGTCTGACCTTGATGGCCCTCACCGCCAGTTCAGGACCGTTCATGCCACCAGCCATGATGACATCCGACAGTACCAGATCAATATCGCGGCGCTGGGTGATGGTTTTCAGGCCCTCATGGCCATCGGCGGCCGTGATGACTTCAAAACCCATTTCTTCGATCATGGCGGCAGCCACATCCCGCACCTGCGGGTTGTCCTCAACCACCAACACAATGTTTTTTCGGGCGACCGGCGCTGTTGGTGCCTGCTGATGGGCTGTTGCCGACAGTTCCTTTTTCAGTTGCGACTGGAGAACCGAGGGGGGAGCAGCGGTCACTTCCAGTTTCGACACGCCAAGGCGCGGGATATAAATTTTGACGGTCGTGCCATGACCCACTTCGGAATAGATCTTAATGTGGCCGTTGGATTGTTTGACAAAACCATAGATCATGGAAAGGCCAAGGCCCGAACCCTTTTCCGGTTCCTTGGTGGTGAAGAAGGGTTGATAGACTTTTTCCAACACCTCCGGGGCCATGCCGAACCCCGTGTCCGTCACCGAGATTTCAACATAGTCACCGGGCTGCACCTCTTCATGCGCATCACAATAGGTCCGGTCGAGCGTGCGGTTTGATGTTTCAATGATGAGGCTGCCACCCTTTGGCACCATGGCATCACGGGCATTGTTGGCGAGATTGAGGATCGCAGTTTCAAGCATGGTGCGGTCGGCCTTGATGGGCCAGACATCGGAGCCAGCGACAATCTTGAGGTCAACGACCGCAGTCAGGGACTGTTGCAGCATGCCCTGGATGCTGAAGATCAAGTCATTCACGGCAATGTCGGAATTGAGGAGCGGTTGCTGGCGCGAGAATGCCAGCATGCGGCGCGTGAGTTCAGAACCCCTCTCGGAGGCTTCGATGGCGGCACGAATGCGTTTGAGGGCGCGCTCGTCTGTCCGAACCAGTTGCTCAATCAGCTGCAGATTGCCCATCACGACCATCAGCAGGTTGTTGAAATCATGGGCGATGCCGCCCGTGAGTTGGCCGACTGCCTCCATTTTCTGGGCCTGGTGGAAGCGCTTCTCCAGTGCCTTTCGCTCGGAAACGCATTGGCAACAGCCAAACACGCCTTCAACCTTGCCGGCATCATCAAACTCGGGTTCGATTGTCACATCGAAATGCGAAATGCTGCCGTCCCTGCTCTTGATCGCGATTTCAAGGTTCTTGATGGTTGTGCCAATCTTGGAGAGCTCCAGGGCCTCACAGAATTTTTCCCTGTCGCCGGGCTCGATCATGCCGATGAAGGTGGCGAGATTGGGATGGATCATGGCATCCGCAAGTCCGATCAACGCCGCCATTTCCTGGGAAAGGCGAGACACGCCGGTGTGATTGCGCAGCGAAAAGCTGCCGAGGCGCGCGGCGGCCTGGGTGCGTTTGAAATTCCGCTCTGATGTCTTGAGGCGTTCAAGCGCCACCATCTGTTCATCGATGTTGCGGCACAGGCCAATGACCTTTTCGGGTTCTCCACTGGCGGGATCGCGCATCACTCCGGCAAGCGATTCGACCCAAACATACTTGCCTGAAACAGTCTTCACCCGATAACGGGATTGGAATACGTCTGCACCGAACGGCGCCTTCTTGATCTTTTCACCAAGTGTCTTGTCCCTGTCGTCTGGGTGAATGAGCTCATCGAATGAATTGAAATTGAGGTCGCGGTTGCCGACGCGGTGGCCGAATATCTCCAGCATTTCAGGCGAGTTGTAGGTTTCATCAGTCAAATAGTCATAGTCCCACAGGGCATAGCCACCAGAACGCAGGGCGAGGGAAAGACGCTTTTCATTTTGTCTGGCGCTCTGGCTGGCGTCCATGTCGGTTGCCTTGGCGCAGAGCAGATAGTATTCCTTTTCGCCGTCTTGCCAGCGCTGGGCATGAAATACCTTGGTGATGACAGAGCCCAGCGGTTGCGCATAGGACACTTCGATGAGCTGCCCGCTCTCACTGGGGTTGGACGTGAGATGCCGGGCGGAGATGGCACCAGCGCCGGCCTTGAGAAGCGGCTTTCCCCGAACATCGGCGTGCTGACAGTTCCACGCACTCACGAGCGCGGTTGTGGCCTCGAGGATTGTCGCTTCCGGAAGGATGACAACCATTGCTTCGACATTCGCGCTTTCGAAAGCCTGGATCAGGTTGTCAATCATTTGCCGCCGTTGTGCCGTCAAGACCACGCATCTGCCCCATGTAACCGGAAAAAGATGAACCAAGTGTTGCAGCGATCAGTGCCATTGAACGGCATCGGTTGACGGGGCATAAAGCATGTTCTGGCGGGAGTTTTTGATGGAAGAAAAATGGCAAAAGAGTTTCCCTGTCTCCTGGGATCAATTCCACCGGGACGCCCGGGCGCTGGCGTGGCGGCTGTCGGCGGCCGGGCCTTTCCGCGCTGTCGTGGCGGTCACCCGGGGCGGGCTGGTTCCGGCCGCGGTCGTCGCCAGGGAACTGGGCATCAGGATCGTCGAAACAGTGTGCATCGCTTCGTACGATTATGACAAACAAGGGGAGGTCAGCGTCCTCAAGAATCCTGCGCCAGAGATTTGCGCCGATGACCGTGGCAAGGGCGTGCTGATTGTCGATGACCTTGTTGACACTGGCGCTACTGCGCGGGTGGTCCGGGAAATGTTGCCCATGGCGCATTTTGCCACGGTCTATGCCAAGCCGTCCGGCAGGCCGCTGGTGGACACGTTTGTGACAGAAGTGAGCCAGGATACCTGGATCTACCTGCCGTGGGACATGGACCTGCAGTTCGCCCCACCCATCCGGGACAAGTCAGTTGTATAGGCTGCTTTGATGCTGGCTGTGCACAGCAGGAGGTCAATTGGATTCAAATGACGCCGGGTGCTGTGGGTGGCCTGTTGGCAAAGTCTGAGCGCCGCAGAATTGCCTTCTCCAGATAGTTTGTCAGCGCTGGGTGCTGGTCGGCCAACTCGCCAAACAGCGAGAGCAGTGCAGGTTGTATTTTTTTTGCCTTGGATGTGGCCAATTGCCGGATGAGTTGTTCATAGAGTTTTTGGAACGACTTGAAACGATCGGTCGCGGCATGGGTCTCATCATTGAGGATGATATGAACGGGTTCCGCAACGGATTTTCCCTTCATGGGCAAGGCACCGGCGTAGAGGCTGGCCAGTCCGGCCGTGGGGCCACGCAAGGCCCCGGCTATGGCAATATCAAAGCCGATGCTCTTGCAGGTCGATTCAGTGCGTGCCGCCGTGTTCACCGTTTCACCCAGCACCGAATAATCGAAACGCTCGGCAGATCCCATGTTGCCGACACACGCCTCGCCGCTAGCGATCCCCACACGGACGGCGAGACGGGGAGCGCCCCGCTCCGTCAGGAGCTTTGCAAGGTCAGGCTCCTCATTCAGGGCCGCCACCGACTTTCGGATGGCCAGGGCCGCCTTGGCGGCGTGGAACTGGTGATCGTCCAATTTGATCGGTGCGTTCCAGAAGGCCATGATGGCATCACCGATATATTTGTCGATGGTGCCTTTCTCGGCAAGAATGGCCTTGCTGCCGGCATCCAGCAGGCGATTGACGACCGAAACCAGCTCCACCGGGTTCAGCTTTTCGCTCAGCGGCGTGAAATTCTCAATATCAACAAACATCACCGTCACATCGCGCATCTCGCCACCAAGTTTCAGGCTTTGCGGGTTGCGTTCGATTTCAGCGAGCACAGTGGGGGCAACATACTGCGCAAAGGCGCCGCGCATTCTGCGGCCTTCCTTGTCAGTCACCAGCAGGCGCAGCGCAATGCCCGTGAGGAAGACAAGGGTTGTGGCGAGGATGGGGAAGGTCAAATCCACCAACAACCCGGCCTTTCGGAAGGCCGCAACGGCCAGAGCCAGAGTGAGCCCCGTCAAGACAAGAAACGTCAGGAGTGTGAGGCGCGGGCGCAAGTATGCTGACAGAAATGCAATCAGCAAACCCGAAAGGGTGACGTAAAGCAGTTCGGCACCTGCCACCCATTCAGGGCGTGTCAAGAATGCGCCGGACAGGATCTGCTGCGTGGCCTGGGCATGAATTGAAACACCGGGGATGGTCTCGCCCAAGGCGCTGGTGCGCACATCGAGAAGGCCCACAGCCGATGTGCCGACAAATACGATGTGACCATCGATGAGGGGGCGGAGCGCGTCACGCAAATTGCCGCTGATCACTTTCGCCGCGGAAACATACATGTCGGGCGCATTGTACCTGTAGTAAACGTGGAACATGCCGTGTTCAGAGAGGGGAACCTCAAAGTCGCCAATGGCCAAGGATTCGACGGCATTGGCTGTGTCGGCAGAAGCGTGCAAGACCAACGTGTCGACGCCTTGGGCCACACGCAGGGCTTCGGCGGAAAGCGATGGGTAAAGGCGTTGCCCATCCGTCCACAGGAACGGGATCTGCCGGGCAATGCCTTGGTCGCGGCCAAGATCAATGTTGATGCTGCCGATGCCTGAGGCAGCAATATCCAAAAGCGGAATGTTGGAAGTGACCCCGTGCAACAGCGGCGGGGCGTTGGTGGCATCGAGGCCGGTCTGGGCAAAACCTGTTTTCAGCCCCACCTGTTCCGCCCGGCCCTTTCCCGAAGTGGCAAAGGCCAGAACCACCGGGCGCCCTGATATGGCGCGCGCGAATATTTCGTCATTGTCGGGAAGGGAACCTGCATCAAATCCGGGGGACGCTCCCGCCAGCACAGCATGAACCTCGGGTGTCGAGAAAATGCGGCGCGGCGACATTCTGTCCGGTTCGGGAAACACGATATCGAACGCGACTGCGGCGGCGCCAAGGTCGATCAGTTCATCGGTCAGTCTTGCAAGCCTGGAACGGGGCCACGGCCATTGCCCAAGTTCCGCAAGTGACTCCTCATCGATATCGATGATGCGTACTGGGGCCGCCTCGGCTTCCTGCCGCGGCCACAGGCGGGTGAATGAATCAAAGCCGTAACCGCGCACGGCGGAGAGAAGGTTGACGTCAGCCGTGCGGGCCAGCACCGAAAAGCCAATGACCAACAGGCAAACCAGAATGTTCGTGAATGGCAGTTTCCAGGTCAAATCAGGCCTGTGGATGAGTGGGCGTGTTGACGCACCATAGCGTGGGGTTGTCCTTGAATCAAATTCGCCCGAAGAAGCGGTGCCTTCGGGCGAAATTCCTTGCCGGGTTGTTCAGGGGGAGCCAACGTCAGGCAATCCGGCGGATGTGCACCTAAGCTACCTCGGACAATTACCTTCGCAGCCCTCTTCAATCCGTTTGTCCGGCACAAAGGGTTCCTTGTTTTTCTCTTCGGGACGCAACGTGTTGAGCGTGCTCCTGCAGCGCTCTGTGGCCAAATGGAACTGCGAACGCAGCGTCCCCTGGTTGAAGATATAAGGCAAGTTGTTGACGATATTCTGTGCGGCGTTTCTCGATGTCAGTTCGCGGGCATTTCCGCCGAGGACACGACCCACTTCGCAATCGTCTTCCAGTTCCACGCAATTGACGCGGTTCTTGTCACAGAGACTGATCACGCCATCCATGACGGCAGCGGCGGTCTGGCCGCGATAGGCAAAGTCGAATCCGGTGCCGCGGATGCCGATGGTGGCATTGGCCGTTTGAATGTCATAGGCGCTCTTGCTGCTGCGCCCGGTGATGAAGCGGAAGGTGCCGCGCAGGGCCTTGAGGGAGACCTTTTGCGCCCGGTTGCCGCCCCTCATGACAAAGCGGTCAAGGATGAGTGATGAGCCAGGACCCACAACCAGGCGGGTGTCGTCGTTCAGGATGATTTGGGCATTGCCATTCACGACGGTGATTTTGTCGTCTTCGAACACGGCGCTGCCTGAGCTCAGTTTTCGGTCACCACCGGGGCCGGAAGCAGACGGCGACCCCAGGACTGCCACGACCTTGCCAATGGCTGTGGCTGCTTGCGCGGCAGACAACGGCAGAAAATAAGTCGTCACAACGATCAGAAAACACGCGAAACGCATGAACATGGCGGTTAACTCTCTGAAAAAACTGGCTGCCCCGGGCGTCATGTTAGCGGCGGCCTTTTGGGTTGGCAACATGCTTTGTGGGCATTAGAAGACCGGTCATGGCCACAGACCCCATGCAAAACCTGATCTTCGTGTTGATCCTACTGCAGTTCAAACATTTTGTCTGCGACGGACCTTTGCAAACCGCTGCGATGGTCCGGGACAAGGGACACTATGGGCGTTTTCTGGGCATCGTTCATTCTGGTGCACATGGATTAAGCACCGGTTTGGTCTTGCTGGTGGCCGGGCTTGCCATCCCGCCCTTGTCATTCGGCGTTGCCGCCTTGCTGGCAATCCTTGATTTTGTCATCCACTACCATGTCGATTTCAGCAAGGAACAAATCGTGCGTCGCGCCGGCTGGACAACGGCGGTGCCGCAGTTCTGGTGGGCACTCAGTGCTGACCAGAGTCTGCATCAACTCACTTACCTTTTGATTGGCTGGTTCGCGGTCACAGCCGTGTAGGATCATCATCGTCAAGAACGCGCCGTGTGTTTGTGCGGCGCATTTTCATGGCAAGGTCACGGCCGAGCAACTGGTAGACAATGCCCGAGATTTGTTCGTCAGAAG
This sequence comes from Hyphomicrobiales bacterium, assembly GCA_031431295.1. Classification (GTDB taxonomy): domain Bacteria; phylum Pseudomonadota; class Alphaproteobacteria; order Rhizobiales; family Aestuariivirgaceae; genus Aestuariivirga. The sequence goes on from JANPDD010000237.1 coordinate 7,611, forward strand.
ATATCATCCTTGCCATTTTCATTTTCGAGAATGCCAGCAGCCGGCTTGGCTCCTCAACAGTGACTGTCGCAGTTGCGGGGTTTCCGGTGAGGTAGGCAATTTCACCGATGAATGTTCCCTTCTCCAGATAGGTGATGAACTTGCCGCTCACCTCGACTGTGGCACGACCGCTGCAGAGAAAGAAAAGGGCGTCAACGGGGGCATCCTGCCTTGTCAGAATATCGCCCGCCTTGCAGTCTTTCCAATCCGCCGCTTTCAGCAGCTTGGCGATCTGCCCGTCAGCCAATCCTGCGAGGGATTCACGCAACAGCGGCGCGTCCCGCTCAGGCAACCTCAGGCTCAGCTTTTCTCGGGTCAGGACAATGAGGTGGAAGGTGTTAATGGCAATAAAAACAACGGTCCAGCCGATGCCAACAATCAAGTCTCCGCCCGTGTAGGTAAAATAGCCGATCTCAATTGCAGACCCGATAATGGCGACGACACGCAGCCAGTAAATGCTGGTGAGCCAGTAAGACAATCCGAGCACCATGTAAGACAGGTGGCCAAGGGTATTTCCAAATGAAACATAGTCCATTTATGGTCTTCCAGTTTCGCCGCCAGCTTCACTGTGTACTTGGCGACTTGTCAAGCGAACACGGCGTGGCCTAGATGCGTGGATGCGGGCGTGGCGGAATGGTAGACGCAACGGACTTAAAATCCGTAGGAAGAAATTCCGTGGGGGTTCGAGTCCCCCCGCCCGCACCAACTGTTTGTTAGTACGGCTACTAACATATGGGGATCAGGAGTGGTCTACCCCTATTGCCCATGGCAAGGCAGTTGC
>JANPDD010000238.1:0-1824 GCA_031431295.1 Hyphomicrobiales bacterium
CATGGTTGAACTCTATGATGGGCTTGTCGCCAAAAGCCAGAACCGCTGGCCGTCGCTCAACTTCGACATTGGAGCCGTCACCGCGCTGGCCTCGTCGATTTTCGTGGCGGGATTCTACTACAAGACATTCATGTGGCCGAAGAGCTTCTGGGAGAAGATCTACGAGCCCATCATCCGCAAGGCCGCAGGGCTTGGCGCTGCATCGCGGGAAGCGGACCCCGACCGCTACGAAAAATCCTATGCCCATTGCGATGTGCTGGTCATTGGCTCCGGCCCCGCAGGCTTGATGGCCGCACAAACCGCAGCCCGCAGTGGTGCCCGTGTCATTCTCGCCGATGAAGGGGCTAGGCTCGGCGGCTCGTTGCTCTTTGAGCGGGAAGAAATCGCGGGCCTTTCCGGCTTCGACTGGGCGCAAGAAGTGATCACCGAGCTCGCGTCGATGCCGAACGTGACGCTGCGCCCACGCACCACAATTTTCGGCTGGTACGACGGCAATATCTTTGGTGCCGTCGAGCGCGTTGCCGATCACATCCTGGCACCCTCGCACAATGATCCCCGCCAGCGCTATTGGCGCATCATTGCGAAGAAGGCCGTGCTGGCGGTGGGTGCGGAGGAACGTCCCATTGTCTTCGGTGGCAATGATGTGCCGGGTGTCATGACGGCCTCCGCCATGCGCCACTATGCCAACCGCTATGCGGTGGCAGCGGGTTCATCCATTGCCGTGTTCACCAACAATTCCTCGGGCCTCCGCACGGCTGGGGATATGCAATCTCATGGCGTCAACGTCGCAACAGTCATCGACACCCGCAAAGGTCAACGCGTCGTCAATGTAAAGGGTGGCCGCCAAGTCCGTGCCATTGAACTTGCCGATCACACCACGATCCGTTGCGATGCCGTCGCAATGTCCGGGGGGTGGTCGCCAATCGTCAATCTCATGTGCCATCGTGGCGCAAAACCTGTCTGGAATGAAATGCTCGCGGCTTTCCTGCCACCCGATGTAGGCGCGGCTTTTGTTGCCGCAGGCTCCGCCAATGGCAAGATGCTGCTCTCGGAATGCCTTGCCGACGGTGCTCGCGTCGGAACGCTGAAGGGTCGCACACCCGCTACACCCAAATGCCGCGATGAAGCCTATGAGATCACGCCCTTCTGGTATGTGAAAGAGTCAACTGGCAAGGCCTTTGTTGACTATCAGAATGATGCCACCTTGAAGGACCTGCCGCTGGCCGCCCGTGAAGGATATAATCACATCGAACTCGCCAAGCGCTATACGACCACTGGCATGGCGACCGACCAGGGCAAGCTCGGCAATGTCAACGCCATCGCGATTCTGGCAGAAGCAACCGGCAAGTCGGTTCCGGAAATCGGCACCACCACTTTCCGGCCATTCTATACGCCGGTGGCCTTCGGGGCCTTTGCAGGGCCATTCACGGGACAGCATTTTCAACCGGTGCGCAAGACACCGCTCCATGATTGGGCCACGGAACAGGGTGCCGTCTTTGTCGAAACCGGATTGTGGATGCGCTCGTCGTGGTTTCCGCGCGATGGAGGAGACTGGCTCGCTGCCGCGTCGCGCGAAGTCGTCAGTACACGGAGCAGTGTTGGTCTCTGTGATGTCTCCACACTCGGCAAGATCGATGTGCAGGGCAAGGACGCTGGCGCGTTTCTCGATCGGCTCTACTGCAACACCTTCTCGACGCTGGCCATCGGCAAGGCCCGCTATGGCCTGATGCTGCGCGAGGACGGCATCGTGATGGACGACGGCACCACATCGCGCTTTGCCGATGATCACTTTGTGATGACAACGACGACGGCCAATGCCGCCAA
>JANPDD010000239.1:0-7069 GCA_031431295.1 Hyphomicrobiales bacterium
TGGCATCGGAACCTCAAAATCATTGCTTCCAATGATATAAACCCTTGCATTCTGTTATACAAGTCGCTACATGCAGTGCATAATACCACTGGATGCAATGACAATGGCCCAACATTTCCTGCTTTCCGCCGCTTCCCGCACCCTCTCCCTCAAAGAGATTTACAAGGCCGGAGAGGAAGCCGCTTACCAGACCTTCCGGAAGGTCCGCTGGCCTGATACGGACGGCGCTCCGGTCTGCTGCCGTTGTGGCTGCCTGGACGCCTATGAAATTGCTACTCGCCGGAAGTTCAAGTGCAAGGGGTGCAGCTATCAATTCTCGGTCACGTCCGGCACCATCTTTGCCAGCCGCAAGATGGCCTTCACTGACTTGCTGGCTGCGATCTGCTTGATCGTGAACGGTGCCAAGGGCCTGTCCATGGTGCAGATCAGCCGTGATTTGGATTGCCAGTACAAGACCGCTTTCGTGCTGGCTCACAAGGTCCGGGAAGCCATGGCCTTGGAGCGGCCCTCGCAACCGCTGGAAGGCGATGTAGAGGTTGATGGCATGTACCATGGCGGCTACGTGCGCCCGGCAAACCTCAAAGAGAACCGCGTTGACCGCCGCTTGTCAGAGAACCAGACAGGCAAGCGCCGCGTGGTGGTGGCCTTCCGTCAACGCAAGGGCCGCACCCTGACATTCGTCGCCAAGCATGAAGCGGAAGGCGTCGAACTGGCAAAGCAGTATGTGTCGCGCATGGCCGTGATGCATGCCGATGAAGCCAGCCATTGGGATCATCTGCACGACGGCTGGCAGGTTGACCGCGTCAATCACAGCGAAGCCTATGCCACGCCGGAAAGCTGCACGAACCAAGTGGAGTCATATTTTTCGCGGTTGCGCCGGATGATCGGTGGCCAGCATCACCACGTTTCGGCCCGCTACCTTGGCCAGTACGCAAACCACGCCGCTTGGCTGGAAGATCACCGTCGCCTGTCAAATGGGGAACTGGCTGGACGGCTTGCCGCCCTGTCCATGGCGCATCCGGTGAGCCGGAACTGGAAAGGCTATTGGCAGCGTAGCGCTTGATCTCACAGTGAAAGATCATGATACCCATTCCATTTGGTGCTGAAGGAATTCTGCTTGCGAAGAACACCGTAAAACAAAGGTTTTTGCGCGTATAGGGAGCCTCCAAAGTTCTCCTAGACACCGATTCTTGGACCGTGGTAGAATCCAAAAATGAAATGGCGCATGTATGGGTTATGCCACACACACGCCACTCCATTACCCCTATGGGGTAATTTCTACGGAAAGAGGCCCAAGGGCCTCAAACCGGTATTGTTCGGGCGAGTTGCCAATTCACGCAGTTCTCCTGAAAATCTGCCCCCATCTTCGAGTGGGGGCTCTCGCCTCGGCTAGAGGAAGTTCGGACCGGTGCCCTAAGGCTTTGGTCCATCGTTTGGTGAGGTGTGACCCTCACCGGTGACTTTTGAGCTCTCCGGCCCCGAGCCGGAGGGCTTTTCCTTTGGCGTTACCCAACCCTTGTTGGACTTCACAATTTTCTTCTCACTACTCAGCCGAGAAACTCGGGTCCGAACTGAGTTTATCGTTGTAGACATGGCAAGATGATCTTCGAGAAATGCCAAAATCTCCTTTGGCGTGGACGACCCATTCTTGACTGCCTCAACAATGGCCTGGTTGATGGTCATCTTTGAGGTGTACGTCAGCACCTTGGGGGAGGTCGAATCGTCCATGCTGTTGACCGCCAAAATCGCAGCATCGACCTTAGCCATCTCTTTCTTGAGTGACTTGATCTGAGCGCTGATTTCTTCGCGCTGCGCTTGCAAAGTTTCGAGAATGTTAACCATAACCCCCAACTAGCAAAACCTAACCCCCTGTGCAACCCCCCTTAATGATAATTGACGGGGGCCGCCCCAAAACCAGCCTGTTGCATTACAGGCAATGATCATAACAAGAACAACTGTTACCGATTGTCATTGCCACCCCCGTTCAAGGCCGAGAGCCTAGTTTTGGGGCGGCCTCAGTCCAATAAGTCGCCACATCACCGCCCCGGCCTTCTTTCCCGTCCGGCCAACGCGCCTCTCCCGTTCCCACCGCCTCAAGACATTCACCACCTTATAGGCAATGGCCTTGCGAAGGTGCCTGTCCTGCCCGTCCAACCCCTTGGCTGCAATGACATGGGCGGCAATCTCCCTTGTCGAGATCGGCCCCACGCTTTCGTCCAGTGCGGCCCGGCACAGCTTTGGCAGTTCATACCGTGGGAACAGCTTTGTCAGGTTCATGTAGGCCGTGGGTTTGGGGTTATCGCCTGAGAACACCGCTGTTGCAGCCAGTATGGCAGACAGGTCACGCCGTGCCTGTTCTAGATCGCGCTCTAGGCTGCCGATATGGGCTTCGATTTCCCGGTGCTTTTCCCCAAGAGTTTTGAGAATTTGTTCGGCCATGGATTCACATTGGGCCGAAAGCTGCTATCCTGTCTTGGTGCGCTTGATACATAAGGCCGGGTAGTTGATGGCCATCAGGCCGCCGATCAATTGGTGCAGCACGGCAGTCTCGCGGAAGAGCGGGACAAGCACCGTGTAGGTCGGCAGGTCGCCGGTGGTGATCGGCAGCACGGGCGGTTTTCGCGGTGCCATCACCGGCGTCAGGGCAAAGACCCGCAAAGCCACGGTCATCGCAAAGAACAACCCGGCAAAAATGCTGAGCCCAAGATAGACTTGGCCGGGATCGGTTTTGAATGCCCACAGGCCAATCGAGACCGCAAGGGCCAGGACAACTGCCGCTTGCCCGGGCCAAAACCGCAGCCGGGCCGAGAAATCCGGGCGCGCGGCAGCAAGATGGAAAACGGCCTGTTTCAGAAGCTCTTCCGCAAAGACCTCGTGAACGGCATCACGGAAATCCCCAGGCAGTATGCGCGCCACCAGCTTCAGGCCGCGCCGTTCAGCCTCCCGTTCCGAGGCCAGCGTCACACAGGCTTGGAGAGTGAGGTCCGACAACGTGTCAACGGCGACAATCTTGTATTTGAGGGCAAGGGCGCGCTCGTGGGCTGTCAGCCTGTGCAGGGTTCCGGCCAGCAGTTGGCGTGGAAAAAGCGGCAAGACATGGGGTTGCGCATCGTCTAAGCTGTCTGCTTCGATCCCACCCGTCCATTCAGACAAGATTTCAGGTTCGTCATACCGCCATGCGCTCCCTGCTGCGCCTTCTCCGCCCACCACAGCCTCGCTTTGACCTGAACCGGCAACCAACTGTGAACCTGTGCGCGAGTTCACGCCGGGATTGCACGTCAGGCCTGTTTCCAACCCGAGATGACGCCGGACCGGCGACCCCCACAACTTGGCGCAGGTTGCAATATGTGGTCGCAACTCTTCTTCTAATTGTATTCGGCGGTGGAGTGGTTTTGGCCCAATCAGTTTCTCCGGTCCCCATCCCGAAGTTCCGTTCGGTCGATGCCGACGCACCGCAAACAGCGCCACCCACAGCCACGACCTTGCGCCTTCTGGCGGAAACCGACTTTGCGCCTTGGAGCTTCACGCTGGAGGACGGAACGCTGGCCGGCATTTCCGTCGATCTCGCCAAGGCGGCCTGTGTTGAGGCCGGACTGACCTGCGAAGTTGAACCGGCACCCTTTACCAGCCTTGTGCCGAAGTTGCTGCAGGGGCAGGGCGATGTGATTGCGAGCGGCTTGCGCATGAACCCGGAACTCCTGTCGCGCACGGCCGTGACACGGCCCTATTTCCGTTCGCTCGGCCGTTTCATGATCAGGGACGGAACACCCATCGACAACGCCGATCCGCGCGCCCTTGCGGGCCGCCGCCTCGGCGTGGTGAAAGGCACGGCCCATGAGGCGTTTCTCCTCAAGTTTTACGGCAAGGCACAACTCGTTCCCCATGTTCGCGAACATGACATGTATGAGGCCTTGCGCACCGGCGCATTGGATGTTGCCTTTGGTGACAGTCTGCGCATGTCATTCTGGATGAACAGCGATGGCGCGCGGAAATGCTGCGTCGGGCTGGGTGGTGGACTGGTCGATGCGGAAACATTTTCCCGCCCCCTTGTCTACGTGGTGCGCCAGGACCTGGCATCGGTGCGTGACCGCCTTGATGAGGCCCTTGACCGACTTGAAGAAAAAGGCACCACGGCCGAAATTTTTGGCCGCTACCTGCCCGCCCCCATTTGGTGAGTTGAACCTTCCGGAGAACACATGATTGACGCAGGCAAACTTGTGCTCGCCGCCGCTGCCGCGGCAACCCCCATTCATGTGGTGGGCAAGGCTGATTGGCCAGGGACGAGGCGGAATTTTTCGACCCAGGCCCAGGCCTGGGCCACGGCACAGGCCTATGAAGCGGCACCGCTTTCACTTCTGCTGCTGCCCGATGGCAAGGGTGCGCTGGCGGGCGTGATTGTGGGGGCACCCTTGCCGGGCGATGATCCCTTTGCGCTGGGTGCCATTTCAAGCAGGCTGCCGGAGGGCCGCTATGTCTTTGCAGCTCCGCTGGCAGAGGCTCCCGCAGTGGCGTTGGCCTGGTGCCTTGAACTTTACAAGTATGATCCCTTCCGCCCGGCAAAACCGAAACTGGTTCAGCTCCGTGTTCCCCCGGGAGCGGATGCAGCAGCCGTCGCCCGCCTCGCCAATGCGGTGTTCACGGTCCGCGATCAGGTGAACACGCCTGCCAATCTTTTCGGCCCGGACGAATTGGAGCGTGACGCCCGGGCGCTTGCCCGCGCCCACAAGGCAAAAATCAAGGTGGTGAAAGGGGCTGCCCTCGCAAAAGAGTTTCCCCTCATTCATGCCGTGGGGGCAGCGTCAACCCGGCCGCCGCGCCTGATTGATTTCACCTGGGGATCGCCGAAGCACCCAAAACTGACGCTGGTTGGCAAGGGCGTGGTCTTTGACACGGGCGGCCTCGACATCAAGCCCGCATCTTCCATGCTGAACATGAAAAAGGACATGGGTGGGGCGGCGAACATTCTGGGCCTCGCCCGGCTTGTCATGGAGGCAAAACTGAAGGTCCGCCTGCGCGTCCTTGTTCCTGCGGTTGAAAATGCCATTGCGGGTGAAGCCTTCCGCCCCGGTGATGTGTTCAAGTCGCGCAAAGGACTCACCGTCGAAATCGGCAATACCGATGCCGAAGGCCGCCTTGTGCTGGCTGATGCACTGGCGCTTGCGGATGATGAAAAGCCGGACCTGATCGTCGACATGGCAACACTGACCGGTGCCGCACGGGTGGCGCTGGGCCCCGACGTGCCGCCCTTTTTCACCGATGATGAAAGGCTTGCCGCTGATATTCACCGGCACGGCATGGCCGTGAACGATCCGCTGTGGCGGCTGCCGCTGTGGCGGTCCTATGCCCAGATGATCGAAACGCCGGTTGCCGATCTCAACAACAGCGGCGGCAGTTTTGCGGGCTCCATCACGGCGGCGCTGTTCCTGCGCCGTTTTGTCGAGCAGGCCAAATCCTACGTGCATTTTGACATCTTCGCGTGGACCCCCTCGGCAAAGCCGGGACGGCCCCGGGGTGGCGAGGCCCAGGCCATGCGCGCCATGTTTGCGCTGCTCCAGGAGCGCTATGGCTGATGGACCTGCAAAGTGACTTGCACGACGGCGCGATCCGGCGAATGATACGGCACCGAAACAAATACCGGATGCGACCGTGGCGCAGAAACTTTCACCGGCCCAATCCATGCAACTGTGGCATGACGTCAACCTGGCGCTCGTCCATGATGATGCGCCCGACCTGTCGCTCCGCCAGTTGACGCTGCTCATCATCGTTTATCTGGAGGCACCTCCCCATACGGTGCGCGGCCTTGCGGCCAAATTGAAAGTAACAAAGCCTGTGATTACCCGGGCCCTCGACAGCATGGGGAAATTGGGCCTTGTCTCGCGCCGCCGCGACACGGCGGACAAGCGCAATGTGCTCATTCAGCGGACGGTAAAGGGTGTGCTCTATCTTGAAAAGCTGGCTGACCTGATCAGCGCCAAATCGGAGGCCCTGTAAGTGGAAAAGCTGGACAAACGCCTCAATCTCTTCCGCCCGGACCTCGCGGAGACATCGTTGCGTAACCGAATCGAAGCGGAGCGCTTTGTGGAAGGCAGGGCGTCACAAGTGACATCTCCCCTCATTTCGCTCCGCCGTCAGCCGTCCGAAACCGCAATGCAACTGACGCAGGTCCTGCTCGGCGAAACGCTGAAGGTCTTTGATGAGAAGGACGGTTGGGCCTGGGTAAAACTCGACCGTGATGGCTTTGTGGGTCATGTGGCTTCGGCTGCCCTGTCAGACACGGCGGGAAGCCTGACCCACGAAGTCGCCACCACCTCAACCTTTGCCTATCCCATGCCCGACATGAAAACCCAACCAGCCACGGTCATCCCCATGTTGTCACGCGTGACCGTTGTGGACGAAGTTCAGAATCAGACCGGGGGCTATGCGCAACTGGCAAACGGTTGCTTCGTGTTCAAGCGCCACCTCAGGCCCGTTGACAGCGGCATGGGCGACTTTGTTTCGGTGGCCGAACGTTTTCTTTTCTCGCCTTATTATTGGGGCGGCAAAACCATCCACGGACTTGACTGTTCCGGCCTCGTGCAAGTGGCACTGCAATCGGTGGGCTGGCCCTGCCTGCGTGACAGCGACATGCAGGAGAATACGCTTGGCACCGCACTCCCGCCAGGCGAGAAACTTGGCCGTGGTGATTTGGTGTTCTGGGAAGGCCATGTCGGCATCATGGCCGACGCAGAAAACCTGCTGCACGCCAATGCCTTTCACATGATGGTGGCAATAGAGCCGCTGAAGGTGGTGGTGGAACGGTATGCAGCGGCCGGGAAGTCGGTGCCGAGGATGAGGCGGTTGTAGGGTGGCTCAATACCCCCGTTCGCGATCCACCAAGTTCCGCAATACCCCATCATTTTCATAAGCCGCAATCTGCTCCGCCACATAAGCACAAATCACCGACGGCTCCGAATCCGCTGCCGCATGGGGCGTCACGGTCACGCGCGGATGTGTCCACAACGGGCTGGACGGTGGCAAGGGCTCAGTCCGAAATACATCCAACGTTGCCGCATGCAGTTCACCGGCATCC
>JANPDD010000240.1:0-18784 GCA_031431295.1 Hyphomicrobiales bacterium
CCGGCGATGATCGGGCTCTATCTGCGTGGTGATATCGGCTGGTCATTCCTGGATTGGAGCGGTGGCGACACTGACGACACCTGGGTTGCAGGCGGCGGCATTGGCTATCGCTTCTCGGACAATCTGCGCACCGACATCACGGCCGACATGAGCGGCGATTATGACGTTGCACCGGGAGCAAATATTTCCACGACAACAGTTCTGGGCAATGTCTATTTTGACTGGGCCAATGATTCCATGTTCACGCCCTATCTGGGCGTGGGTGCCGGCTATGGCTGGGTCAACGGTTCGGGTCTCGCTTCGGATGAAAGCGGCTTGGCACTGGGTGCCGCCGCCGGTTTCACGGTTGACCTCACCAACAACCTGTCAGTTGATACAGGTTATCGCTATCGTGACATCATGGTCCCGGGCAGCGACACCAATGAGCACCAGGTGACAACCGGTTTCCGCTTCAGCTTCTGATCCGCATTCGATCAAGCCAGAACGCGCTCCTAACCTTCGGGCCAGGGGCGCGTTGTGCTGTTTGAGGCAGGACTCTTGTACCGAGGGGAGGCTTGACTTGTCATCACGGGCGACTAGTGTGCTCTGCCAGTAACCGCCGCTTGCGGGAGAGATTGCGACATTCTTGTTGCAGCGCCGAAGGAGCAACCGCCCCGGAAACTCTCAGGCAAAAGGACCGCAGGGCGTTCGCGTAAACTCTGGAGAGCAGGGGCTTTGTCACAAAGCCGCTCACCGAAGGAGAAAGCAGGTGGGTGTCGGAGTGACCCACAGGCGAAAACTCTCAGGTTCCTGACAGAGGGGGCACACTCGGCATCCGCCGGGTGCTGCACCATTGTCAGGAGACCACCATGAGCGAACCGCTCCACCGACCCCCCCGGCGCACTCCTCTGTATGACAGCCATGCCGCGCTGGGTGCGCGCCTTGTGCCGTTTGCGGGCTATGAAATGCCCGTGCAGTATCCGACCGGCATTTTGACTGAACACAACTGGACGCGTCAGCATGCCGGGCTGTTTGATGTTTCACATATGGGGCAGTGTTTTATTGTCGGACCTGATTTTGAAACAACAGCCCATGCGATGGAAAGCATTGTACCGGCCGATGTGCTGGGACTTGCGCCACAGCAACAGCGTTATTCGCAGTTGCTTGCCGAAGGCGGTGGCATTCTCGATGATCTGATGATCACCCGTGCGGCCTATGCCGGGTATGAGGGCTGGCTCTATGTCGTCGTCAATGCCGCGCGAAAAGAACATGACTACGCGCATATTGCCAAAGGCTTGCCGGATGGCGTGACGCTGAAGCCGGGCGAAGCCATGTCGTTGCTGGCGTTGCAGGGGCCAGAGGCGGAAGCCGTGCTGGCGGCCCTTGCGCCGGGGGCGCGGGACATCAGGTTCATGCACTATGCCGCACTCAAAATTTCCGGAATGGATGTGCATGTGTCGCGGTCAGGCTACACGGGCGAGGATGGTTTCGAGCTGTCGGTTTTCGACAAGGACGCGGGGACGCTGTGGGATCTGCTGTTGCAGGATCCGCGCGTGAAACCCATTGGCCTTGGGGCGCGGGACTCGCTCCGGCTGGAAGCGGGCTTGTGTCTTTATGGCCATGACATGGACGAGACAACGTCGCCGGTTGAGGCAAACCTTCTGTGGTCCATCAGCAAGCGCCGGCGCAGCGACGGCGGATTCACCGGGGCAACGCGGGTGCAAAACGAAATCATGGGAGGGCCGTCCCGGCTTCGCGTCGGCATCAAGCCGGAGGGGAAACTTCCCGCCCGCGAAGGCAGTGTCATCCAGAATGTCGCGGGCCGCGCAATTGGCAAAGTGACATCCGGCGGTTTTGGCCCCACGGTCAACGGGCCGGTTGCCATGGGTTATGTGGACAAGGCCCATGCCGCTCCCGGAACACCGCTCTATCTCATCGTCCGCGACAAGGCGATTGCCGCCACTGTCTGCAAGCTACCCTTTGTTCCCAATCGCTTCAAACGCTGAAGGAGAAACCATGAGCGTCAAATATACGGAAGAACATGAATGGATTTCGGTTGCCGGTGATGTGGCAACGGTCGGGATCACTGTCCACGCCGCCGAGCAGCTGGGGGATGTGGTGTTTGTCGATCTTCCCGCCGTTGGCAAGGTGGTTGAGAAAGGCAAGGAGGCCGCAGTCGTTGAAAGCGTCAAGGCGGCGAGCGAAGTCTATGCACCGATTGATGGTGAGATCGTGGACGTCAACAAGGCCATCGTTGATGAACCTTCGCTGGTCAACAGCGATCCGGAAGGCGGGGCCTGGTTCATGAAAATCAGGATCGCCAACAAGTCCCAGCTTGACGGCATGATGGATGCCGCCGGCTATGCCACGTTTGTCGGGAAGTGAGCCCCGCGATGCCGCAACGCCTCTCCCTCAATGAACTGGAACCCGGCGCCAATTTCATCCGCCGCCATATCGGACCTGATGACCGCGAAACGGCGGCGATGTTGAAGACCGTGGGTGCAGCCTCACTCGACAAGTTCATCGACAAGGTTGTGCCTGCCCGCATCCGCTCAAAGCGCCCGCTCGAGCTTCGAATGCCCATGCCGGAACGCACGGCATTGTCCTATCTGCGCAAGGCCGCCGAGCGGAACGAGGTTTTCACGTCCATGATCGGCATGGGCTATTATGGCACGGTGACGCCCAAGGTCATCTTGCGCAACATCCTGGAGAATCCGGGTTGGTACACCGCTTATACGCCCTATCAGGCCGAGGTGAGCCAGGGCAGGCTTGAGGCGCTTTTGAATTTCCAGCAGATGATCGTCGACATGACGGGCCTGCCGATCGCCAATGCCTCGCTGCTTGATGAAGGAACGGCCGCCGCCGAGGCCATGGCCATGGCAAAACGAATATCAAAATCCGCGTCCAATGTTTTCTTTGTCGATGCCGACACGCATCCGCAGACCTTGGGGGTGATTGCCACACGCGCCAAGGGATTTGGTTTTGAGGTCATGGTCGGCGATCCGGCGCGTGATCTCAATGCAGCGAATGTCTTTGGTGCGCTACTCTCCTATCCCGGCTCTTCCGGGGCACTGCGTGACTATGCAAAAACCATTGCGGCGCTGCACGAGGCGGGTGCTCTTGCCGTCATGGCGACTGACCTTCTGGCGCTGGCGCTCTTGAAAACGCCGGGTGAATTGGGTGCCGACATTGCCATCGGCTCGGCCCAGCGCTTTGGCGTTCCCATGGGGTTTGGCGGTCCCCATGCTGCCTTCTTTGCCACGCGGGATGATTACAAGCGGGTGATGCCCGGGCGGCTCATTGGGGTCTCCGTCGACGCCAAGGGAAAACGTGCGCTGCGCATGGCGCTGCAAACGCGCGAGCAGCATATCCGCCGCGAAAAGGCGACCAGCAACATTTGCACGGCACAGGTCCTGCTCGCCGTCATTGCGTCCATGTTTGCGGTCTACAATGGGCCTGACGGCATCCGCAAGATGGCTGAACGCACGCACCGGCTCGCGTCTGTCTTTGCCGCAGCCATGCGGGAATTCGGCTATGAAATCGCAACGGCGGCCTTCTTTGACACGGTCACGGTTCATGTGCCGGGGCGCGCCCACAGCCTGTGGGCCAAAGCCAAGGAGAAGCGCATCAATTTGCGCTTTGTCGATGCTGACCACCTCGGCATTGCCTTTGACCAGTCGACGCGGCGGCAGGAGGTGATGAAGCTGCTTTCGGTATTCAGGTCGGATGCCGAGACGCGCATTGATATTGATGCTGTTGACGGCAAGTCCGGCGAGGTCATTCCATTGGCGCTGCGCCGGAGCAGCAGCTTTCTCAGTCACCCGGTGTTTTCGATCTACCACTCTGAAACCGAGATGCTGCGCTATCTGCGCCATTTGCAGTGCCAGGACCTGGCGCTGGACCAGGCGATGATCCCGCTTGGCTCGTGCACCATGAAACTCAACGCCACCAGCGAAATGATCCCCGTGACGTGGCGGCACTTTTCGCTCATTCACCCCTTTGCGCCGCTGGAGCAGACGCAAGGCTACCAGCAGCTTTTCGAGGAACTGGAAGAGATGCTGGCGGAGATCACGGGTTTTGATGCCGTGAGCCTGCAGCCCAATGCCGGAAGCCAGGGCGAATATGCAGGATTGATGGCGATCCGGCGTTACCATGAAGCGCGTGGCGACAGCACCCGCGACGTCTGTCTCATCCCGGTTTCCGCCCATGGCACCAATCCGGCCTCAGCGGTGATGAGCGGCATGCGCGTTGTGGCTGTCGCGTGCGATGACAATGGCAATGTTGACGTGGCGGACTTGCAGGCCAAGGCGAAGCTGCACGGCGGCAATCTGGCGGCGCTGATGATCACCTATCCTTCGACCCACGGTGTTTTTGAGGATGCCATCATTGACATCTGCCAGGTCATTCATGAGCACGGCGGCCAGGTCTATCTTGATGGTGCAAACCTCAATGCCCAGGTGGGCTTGATGCGCCCTGCCGAATTGGGCGCGGATGTGTGCCACATGAACCTGCACAAGACGTTCTGCATTCCCCATGGCGGCGGTGGTCCCGGCATGGGACCCATTGGTGTCAAAGCCCATTTGGCGCCGCATCTGCCGGGGCATACGGTGGTGGATGGAGTGAACCCGGCGGCGGGACGGGACGGGGCCTCGGGTGCTGTGTCGTCGGCCCCCTGGGGATCAGCCTCGATCCTGCCGATCTCCTGGATGTATATCGCCATGATGGGCGGTGAAGGCCTCACCAAAGCCACCAAGATCGCCATCCTCAATGCCAACTACATTGCGGCGCGGCTGACGCCGCATTTTCCGGTGCTCTACACAGGTCCCGGCGGTTTTGTGGCGCATGAATGCATTCTTGACCTGCGCGCCCTCAAGGAGCGCACGGGTCTCAGCGTCGAGGATGTGGCCAAGCGCCTCGTGGACTACGGCTTCCATGCCCCCACCATGTCATTTCCGGTGGTCGATACGCTGATGATCGAGCCCACGGAATCTGAAGGCAAGCACGAACTCGACCGCTTCTGCGACGCGATGATTTCAATTGCCGGTGAAATCGCCGACGTGGAACAGGGCAAGGCCCACAAGACCGACAACGTGTTGCGGAACGCGCCCCACACCCATGCTGAACTGTTTGCGGAATGGAACCATCCCTATTCAAAGACGCAGGCGTATTTTCCGCTGAACGGCTATGCCAACGACAAGTATTGGCCGCCTGTCGCCCGGGTTGACAATGTCCATGGCGACCGCAACCTCGTGTGCGTCTGCCCACCGATGAGCGAATACCTGGAAGCGGCGGAGTAGCGCGCTAAACCGCAGTCACGACAACGGCATCGTCCCCTTCCATGCCCATGGAGATGGCAAGGCCTGCGGACTCAGCCATGATGCGGGCATAGTAGGGTTGCACCAGCCTGGCATCGAGCGAGTCGGCGGTGGTTGCGCCCGTAAGGACGTCCGCCATGGCCTGGGGTACCTTGGCACGTTCACCCTGGGCCTTGACCTTGAAGTTGCGGCCTTCGACAACGACCGTCACGACGCCGCCCCGTGGAATGCCTGCCATGCCGAGCAGCACCATGTTGAGCAACAGCTTCACTTCCGCCTTGGGGCGGTTTTCGCGCGGTGCCAGCCATTCCAGCCTGGTTTTTTCCTCGCCGATGAATGCTTTTGCGGTTTCGCCAGCTTCGCCCAGGTCAATGTGCGCGCCAGCCGAGCCCGAGGCGCCAAATGCAATGCGGCAAAACTTGAGCTTCGCAGTTGCGGCTTTTGCCGACGAGCGCACCATGTCCAGCGCCGTTGCCTTCATTGCATTGTCGGTTTCAGGATCATCCATCAGCTCGAGGCCGTTGGCGATGGCACCCACCGGTGAAATGATGTCATGGCAGACGCGAGAGCAAAGAAGCGCAGCGAGATCGAGATCGGAAAGTCGGCTGGCATCAGTCATAAGTGTCCCCAAGTTGTGATTGCACATGTGATTCGGTATCAAAGCTATATCAAATCCGCAGCCGCCTTGCCGCATTGACGAACAGCCGCCCCGCGCCCATAGAGCAGCCGCAATGGCCCTGACTTTGCCCTCCCCCGACATGAAAAAACTGCTGAAGCTTGCCCGCGACGCGGCGCGGGAAATCATGTCAGTCTATGCCAGCGCCATCGCAGTGCGGGACAAGGCCGACCTGTCGCCGGTGACTGAGGCGGATGAGCGGGCGGAACACGTGATCCTGGCTGGATTGCGGCAGGGTTTCCCGGGCGTGCCCGTGGTTGCCGAGGAGCAAGCCGCCGCCGGCCACCTGCCTGAGACGGGTGATGATTTCTTCCTGGTGGACCCCCTCGACGGCACCAAGGAATTCCTGTCACGCAATGGCGAATTCACCGTCAACATTGCCCGCATTCGCAACGGCAGGGCGGTGATGGGGGTTGTCTATGCCCCTGCCATCCAGGCCCTTTACCAGGGTGAGGAAGGACGGGGTGCCTGCCATGCGGTGCTTGAAACCAGTGGCGGCGTGAACGACCTCGCATGGACCAGAATTGCCGTCCGGCCCAGGCCGGAAACGGGCCTGACCGTTATTGCCAGCCGGTCCCACCGGGACGCGGAGACGGACACCTATCTGGCGACCATCAATGTTGCCAAGCTGATTTCCGCCGGGTCGTCGCTCAAGTTCTGCAAAGTTGCTTGTGGTGCCGCCGACCTTTATCCCCGCTTTGGGCGCACCATGGAATGGGACACGGCCGCCGGGCAGGCGGTTCTGGAGGCGGCAGGCGGCAAAGTTGTCGATCTCGCAGGACAGCCGCTGCTTTACGGCAAGCGGGCGCGAGGCTTTGACAATCCGGGCTTCATTGCTTCAGCTTAGATTTTCCTTTTCAGCGGAGGACACGGGACGTCGTCAGGCGCTTTGCGTAGACATACAGGAATACGGCAACTGCGATGACCAAGGCTGATATTGCCAAGCCCAAGGGGCTCATGATTTTAAGCGCCTCGGCGTAGGCCAAGACCCAGTTGTGGATGGAGGTCACGGCGATGGCCAGGAGAGACAGCCCGAAAGCCACAACCGCATAACGGCTGCGGAACAGCAACAAGGCAGATCCCAGCACGCCTGAAAACACGGCCACTGCCCAACTGGCCATGGCCCAGGCCGGGAAACTCTCAAAAAATGCCAGTTGCTGTGGCGAGAACTGTCCGAGGTAGTCGGCATTCCGCGACTGCGTCATGACATAGTCGAACGTGCCAACGGCATTCCACAACAGTGTCACAATCCCCACAAGCCAGAGGTGCCAAGGTGCCCTTGGGCCTGTCGCCGCCGTCACTGACATCGCAATCTCCGCGTCACAGGTGTCCGAATTTGCCTATATGCGCCTTTGGGTTTTGTTAACCAAGCCGAAAGTGTCGCCACACTAGAACAGGAAAAGGACGGAATTCGGCCTCACGTCTGCCAAAGGTCAGGGCTTGAATTCCACACATGCATTTGAGGAATTTGCCATGAAGCTTTCGCGCCGCCATTTTGCCAGCCTTGCTGGCGCTTGCCTGTTTTTGACATCGACCGCGCTGGCGCAGACCACGGGAACGGCGGCCCGCGGCGGCGGCACTGAAACCTATTCCTCTGAAGAGTTGCTGCTGCGCGGCCACGAATTCTTCGGCAAGACCAGCCGGGGGGTGGGGCAGGCGATCGAGTTCGTTTTCCAGAACCAGGGCGAGCCCACCGCCTATATCGTCGGTGAGGAAGCTGCGGGTGCCTTTGTCGGTGGCCTGCGCTATGGCGAGGGCACCATCTACTACAAGAATGGCGACTCCCATAAGATCTATTGGCAGGGTCCGTCATTGGGATTTGATTTCGGTGGCAATGGTTCGCGCACCATGACACTGGTTTATAATTCCACCGCGCCGGACGACCTTTATACGCGCTTTGGCGGGGTTGAAGGTGCGGCCTATCTGGTCGGCGGGCTGGGTGTCAATTTCCAGCGCAAGGACCACATCATCATGGCGCCGATCCGCACCGGGGTTGGAGCCAGGCTGGGGGCCAATGTGGGCTATCTGAAATACAGTTCCGCGCCCCGCTGGAACCCGTTCTGACGGGGCATTACTTTCGCGGTCCAATTCATTCCAATTCCCGCGTTGATGGGCTAGAGATTGGCCTCAGGATAGGCCACGCACCTCGGCTCCGGTGCACGCGGAAGATTTGATGTCACAAACTGAAACTCTCTTGCTGGTGGCGCTGGGTTTTGCCTTTGCCCTAGTGCTTGCCATGATCTTTGGCTTCGCCATCTGGTCGGCGGCCAACCGTTGGGCCGCCTTCAAGCGCCGGCGCGAAGTGCCAACGACAATCCTGGACATGCAGGCCGAGCGCGAAGGCTTGCGGGCGCAATATGCCATGGCGGCCCGGCGGCTGGAATTTCTGGTGGAAGAGGCAAGAAGCCAGGCTGCGGAAAAGACGGCCCAGGTCAACCGCCATCGCAACCGTACGATCGTCATGTCCAAGGACCTCATCGCCAAGGATGCGGAAATCGCCACACTCCGGGCATTGGCGGCGGAACTGACAGCCGAAACCAACAAGCGGGCCCGCCTCATTGCGCGCCTCACCGGACATGAAGTGGCCAAGCTCCGGAGTTTTGATCTTGCTGTGCCGGAAGGAGCCAAGCCCTTCAGCCCGGCCGTACCATCCAGCGAGTTGCCTGCCGATGCGGCACCGCTTGACCGCATCAAGGCAAAAATTGCGGAGCTCAATGCCTTGTCGGCGCAGATCGCGGGTCAGCATTTGTCGGGCGCGGAACCCGGCCAGTCTGCGGGCATCGTTTCCAGTCCCCCGCATGATGCTGCGGCGTTTGCCGACAGAGTGCCGCCGCGCGAACCGATGACACTGACCGCCATGCGTGGGGACGCTGCGGAGCTGGATGAGGACTCAATTCCAGAGACGTTCACCGCACTCCAACACGGCATCAGTGAAGCGAAGCCCGTGGAATTTGCCATGGCCGAAAGCATCCCAGATGCAACGACCCCACCAGAGCCGGCCGAACCCGCACTGCGCAAGATGACCTTGGCGGAAAAGTTCAAGGCGTTGAGGGGTGGCGTTAGCGGTTGATCCAGTCGGCCTCAAGCTGAAGAGATGAGTTTGAGACCCGCGATCAACAGGACCACACCAAGCGCACGCAATATCCCCGTTGTTGCCAGGCGGCCAATGCCCAATGTTGTGCCGACAAGTGCGCCAAGAATGACGGCAACCGCAAAAAGCGGCAACTGCGGTGGCAGCGACTGCACGGAAGCGTAGTTGCCCAGAAGTCCAGCGAGCGAATTGCAAAGGATGAATACCACAGCAACGCCGGACGTTGTGCGGGTTTGCGACCAGCCGAAAAACAACAGGATGGGTGAGAGGAAAATACCGCCACCCGTGCCGGTCAGCCCCGAGAGGAGACCAATGGCGGCACCAATTGCAATGCCAGCGCCCACAGGAATGTCCTTCGCGGTGTCTGCACCCGGCAATTCAGGTTTCCAGAGCAAGCGCGCTGCCGCCAACAACAGCATGGCACCGACCAGGGGCTTGTAGTATGTGCCGGGAAGATGAAGTGACCCACCCAGGAATGCCATGGGGATGGCGCCGATCAGCACGGGCCACAGGGTGCGCCAACGGAACAGCCCGGCTTTCAAGTATCGGATGGAGGCAAAACCGGAGACGAGGATGTTCAACACCAGCGCCGTTGGCCGCATCACAGCGACGGGCAAACCAAACAGCGCCATCAGCGCGATGTAAGCCGATGCGCCGGCGTGGCCCACTGAAGTGTAAAGTGCTGCCCCCAGAAACATGCAGAACGCGAGCGCGACGTCAGCGAATTGGTATGCGGAGATATCCATTGGCTGGGGTATAGTCGGGGCCTTCCGGCGCTGCAATTGATGTGCGTCCCTGGCAAGCCGGCAACGGTTTGCCGAAAAGGAATGGCGCCGATTCAACCTTGTGGATGAACCTGTTGTGCTGGTGTTGACCGATGCGGCTGTCAATCTGCCCGTGGCCGAGTGGCTGCTCCGCCCGGTCATGGGAGCGCGGGCAAGCGAGCAGGAAGAAGCAGCACTTCTGGATGAAGCATCGCATATGCTCATCCTGTGCTCTGTGCTGGTGCCCATGTGCATCGGCGGCAGCCACACTGTTGGTCTTGCCGCTGCTGCTCGTGACCGGTGCTGTCCAGCGCTATCTGGCACGGGCGGTGCTATGGCGGGAGTGAACATCAGACTGGCGCTCCCAACAGGATGAAAATGGGCACTTATGGCCCTGTCGTCGCGAACCGCGGCATTCGCTCGCGAGAGTGAAGGGGTTAGAGCCGTCCTGTACGGATTGAATGATGCTGCAACCTCTTTATGGTTTTCAAGAAAGCGGGACAATTCCCTCGAGCGCCGCGTAGCTCGAGATTCGCAGCCAACGGTCCATGCTGCGGGCAAGGCCGGGGTCGCCGCTCAGAAATAGGCCACCCCTTTCTTTCTCGCGCTCGATGCTGGAGCGGCCCTCGATGATGGCCCCCAGCGAAACAGCGCCGGTCTCGACGTAAAGGTCGACATCCCGGCCTGGGTCGAGCGAGCATAGCTCGGGCAATTCCGCGCCGGGCTCGACCACAAACCAGTATTGAGGATTCTTCGGTGGGGGATCATCGCGGAAATGGAAGCGGATGACGGCGCGCCGCCGTGGCAGTTCAGCGAGGATGATCATTCGCCGTACGCCCCACATGATGGTTGAAACATCCGCGCCGCTGAGCGCGATCTCCGCCTCGATGTTGCATTGCGCCCATTCCGCTAGCGCGTTCATCGCCGGTTCGAGCTTGATCGACTTCTCGGTGCGGAAATAGCTGACGCTTCCCGTCGCTTTGTTCTCGATGCGCTCGACCAAGCCCAATGCTCCCATCTCCTTGAGCCGCCTCGACAGAAGGGCGGACGAGATGTTACCCAGCCCCTTGCGAATATCGTTGAAGCGGGTCGAGCCATTCCAGAGCTCGGTCAGGATTTGGATTGTCCAGCGCGGTTCTAGGATCTCGCAGGCGCGCGAGATTGGACAGATCAGTCCGTAAGGCCGGCGCGTCATGGCTGAGCACTCCTTTGCCGCAAATTAGACCTTGCGGAGGCCTAGGGCCAGTTCACAATCTGAAGCGGAACGCTTCCAAAGCTGCCCTAGCGGCTGCTTGCCTTCTGCCGTCATGATTGTTGCCATTCGAGGGAGGAAAGACATGTCGGCAAAAATCCTGCAAATCAACTACAAGCTCAACGGGCCGAGGGCCGAGTATGAGAGCGAAAACCTGCCCTATGCTCAACCCATCGCGGACTTACCTGGCCTGCGCTGGAAGGTCTGGATCATAGACGAGGCCCAACGTGAAGCCGGCGGAATCTACCTATTCAACGATGACGCCGCAATGAAAGCCTTCGTGGACGGGCCAATTATTGCGGAGATGAAAGGTGACCCGACGTTGAGCATCAAAGCGTTTGACGTGATCTCAGAACTCACGGCCATCACACGTGGCCCGGTGAAGTAGAAAATCCCAAGATAGGAACCGCTTGAAGAAGGCAAATGATCAGCCAAATCCCGGGCCGCCATCAACCTTTAAGCCTTGATTTTCTGAGAACTGGCGCTCCCTACGGGAGTCGAACCCGTCTTTGCAACGTGAGAGGCTGCCGTCCTAACCGATAGACGAAGGGAGCTCCCGGCACTTGCTATAAGGTTGCTCCATGTCGATGGCAAGGTGACCTGGCTCAAACAGGGCCGAAGGTGACTGCGGACAGATCTGTGATAGGGAACAGGCCATGACTGAATCCGGCGCTTCCGAATTGACGTTGACTGTCCAGAATGATGACCGCCTCGACCGTGCACTGGCGCAGGCACACCCCGATATCAGCAGGGCGCGGTTTCAGCGCTTGATCGCAGAGGGGCAGGTGACACTCGACGGCGAGAGACTGACGGATGGCAGCCGCAAGGTGCGGGCCGGGCAGATGATCGGTGTCATCGTCCCCCCTCCTGTTTCGGCAGTTCCTCAGCCGGAAAAAATGGAGCTCGATGTGGTGTATGAGGACAAGCACCTGATCGTCATCAACAAGCCAGCGGGCCTCGTTGTTCATCCGGCGGCGGGCCATGCCGGGGGAACGTTGGTCAACGCACTGATCGCCCATTGTGGCGATGCGCTGTCAGGCATCGGCGGGGTGAAGCGTCCGGGCATCGTGCACCGGCTGGACAAGGATACATCGGGTCTGCTCGTGATCGCCAAGAACGACAAGGCCCATGGGGCATTATCAGAGCAGTTTGCCGCCCACGGCCGTGATGGCAGGCTGGTGCGGGCCTATCTCGCCTTTGTCTGGGGGGTGCCGGAGCGACCTGCGGGCACGATTGCGACCGGCATTGCCCGCAGCAGCAGTAACCGCCAGAAGCAGAGCGTCAGTGCGCGGGCGGATGCGCGCCACGCCGTGACCCACTATGAGGTTGTCGAAAATTTCGCGGGGGTTGCAAGTCTTGTGCGTTGCAACCTGGAGACGGGACGAACCCACCAGATTCGTGTGCATATGGCGCATATCGGCCATCCCTTGTTGGGTGACCATGTCTATGGGGCGGGCTTCAAGGCCTCCCTGGGGAAGCTGGGGGAAAACGCACGGACTGCTGCCAAGTCATTGAAAGGGCAGGCTTTACATGCCGCCATTCTGGGTTTTGAGCATCCCGTGAGCGGCAAGGCCCTGCGCTTTGAGGCGGCGCTTCCCCCAGACTTGTCAGATTTACACCACAAGCTGCGGTTACAATCCGGGCCGATTGCGAAAACGTAAGTTATCTGTGACCGCAAATGTAACTTTAAAATCCCGCCGGGCTTCCTATATGCTCGCGAGGGAAGGAATAAAAATGGCCAAATCTGCTTCATTGCCCGTCATTGCCTCTGGTGAGGGATCGCTCACCCGCTACCTCCAGGAAATCCGCCTGTTCCCCATGCTGGCGCCGGAGGAAGAATACATGCTGGGCAAACGCTGGAAGGAACATGGCGACCGGGAGGCTGCCCACAAGCTGATCACCAGCCATCTCAGGCTCGTGGCCAAGATCGCCATGGGCTATCGCGGCTACGGCCTGCCGATCGGTGAGGTGATTTCCGAGGGCAACATTGGCCTGATGCAGGCCGTCAAGAAATTTGAGCCCGATAAGGGCTTCAAGCTCGCAACCTATGCCATGTGGTGGATCAAGGCCTCGATCCAGGAGTTTGTCCTGCGGTCGTGGTCGCTCGTCAAAATGGGTACGACCGCCAACCAGAAAAAACTGTTCTTCAACCTGCGAAAGATCAAGGGCCAGATCCAGGCGCTTGAAGAGGGGGACTTGAAGCCCGAGCATGTGAAATACATCGCCAAGCGGCTGGGCGTGCATGAGGCCGAGGTGATTTCGATGAACCGCAGGCTGGGCGGTGATGCCTCACTGAATGCGCCCGTCCGTGCTGATGGTGAAGGCGACGGCGCGTGGCAGGACTGGCTGGTGGATGACAGCGACAGTCAGGAAACCGTGCTGGTGCGCCACGAAGAAAATGACATGCGCAATGCCTACCTCAAGGAGGCGCTGGGCAAGCTCACGGAACGGGAACGCCGGGTGATCGAGGCGCGCAAGCTGCAGGACGATCCAGCGACACTTGACGATCTCTCCAAGGAGTTCCGCGTGTCGCGTGAGCGCATCCGCCAGATTGAGGTCAAGGCCTTTGAGAAACTGCAGAAGGCCGTGAAGAATGCGGCACAGCGGGCGCTTGCCCCGAGAGCCCAGGCCCTGTCAGCGCCAATGTGAGGGCCGATTTCGCGTCAAAATTGGAAAGCCCGGTCACAAGCCGGGTTTTTTATTTGACTGGAAGGCAAATTCTGACTAGTCTGACTAGTCAGAAGAGAGGTGGAACATGAACCATCAGCCACGCGTATGGTCCCTTCAGGAGGCCAAAGCCAAGTTCAGCGAAGTTGTGCGGCTGGCCCGCACCGAAGGACCGCAGACCGTGACTGTGCATGGTGAGCCTGCCGTTGTGGTGAGTGCCGCAACCGCACCAAAGAAACTAATTGCCGGAAAATATGAGCCGACAGGAACCGGATTGGACCTTGTCCGGGCCATGCAGGCGTGTCCCTATCCAGAAGTTTTCGACGCCATCGATGCCATGCGCATTCGAGAGCCGCTTATTGGCAAAGACGTTGACTTGGAATGATATGGCTTGTCGATACGAACGTCATTTCCGAACTTGGGCGGAAGGCGCCTAACAGGAACGTGGTTGAATGGTTCACAGGCGTGCCAAAGTCTGATCTGGCTGTCAGTATTGTCTCTATGGCTGAAATCAGGTTCGGCGTGGAATCATTGTCAGACGCTGCAAAGCAGTCCCGCTATGCCGCTTGGTTGGATGAGGCTGTTCGGCCCCTTTTCATGGAACGGACACTCGGCATAACTGAAGACATACTCGTCACGTGGCAGTCACTTGCACTCAACATGCGGCGGCAAAAAAAGACTTTGCCACAGTCTGATTCCTTGCTTGCGGCGACGGCACTCCATTTGAAACTGAGGGTTTGCACCCGAGACGTTAAACCTTTTATGTTGTGTGGTGTCGCCACCTTCAACCCCTTCACTGGCGAACGCCACAACGGCGCATAAAAGAGCCCGGCGCTGGGGCCGGGCTTGGTATTCTTGAGTACCGGATTTTCAGTTCAGGCGTGACTTCACAGCCGAAATGGACTCGGCGATCAGGCCTTCGCTCTGCTTTGCCGAGACACCTTCCTTGATCAGGCGGGTGGCGGCAGCGACGGCAAGCTCAGTTGCGGCAAGGCGCACATCCTTCACGGCTGCGGCTTCAGCCTGGGCAATCTTCTGCTCAGCCTGCTTGGTGCGCCGGGCCAGCGTTTCCGTCAGCTTCTTGCGGCTGTCGGCGGCATAGGCTTCCGCATCAGCCCTGGCCTGGGCGACGATGGAGGCCGCTTCCTGTTCGGCGTCGCTGCGCTTCTTCTTGTATACCTCAAGCAGGGCGGCAGCGTCGTCGCGGAGCTTGCGGGCGTCATCCAATTCCCTGGAGATTTTTGCCGCACGCTCATCCAGCATCTTGCCAAGCATGGCCGGCACCTTGAGATAGACCAGCAAGCCCACAAAGAGGATGAAGGAGACGAGAACCCAGCTTTCGGCGTGTCTGAAAAATTCCATCACATCAACTCCCTACTTCGCCGCTTTGGCAACGGCAGCGGCAGCAGCAACCTTGGTGGTCTTGCCGCCGGTGAGATGGGTGAATATTTCCGCCGATATTTCCGCCGCAATTTCGGCGAGGCCAGCAAGCGCCTTGGTTTTCGCAGCGCCAATTTTCCTGTCGGCGGTTGCGGCTTTTTCGGCGAGTTCGCTGTTGAGCTTGTGGGCTGCCGCGTCAATTTCGGCAGACACGGCGGCACGCTTTTCCGCAGCCGTGGCAGACGCCTTGCCGCGGGCTTCGGCCAATGACGCCTCATAGGCCTTGAGGGCCTGTTCGGACTGGGCCTTGAGGGTGACGGCAGTGGCGAGATCGCCATCGATCGTGGCTTTACGCTTTTCGATCACGCCGCCGGTGCGCGGAATGATGAGACGCGACACGACAAAATAAAGTGCTGCAAAACTGATCGCCAGCCAAAAGAGCTGCGGCGGCCATGTGGAAACATCAAGTTGCGGCATGTTTTCAATTCTCAAAACAGCGGGCCGGAAAAGTCCGGCACCGCTGGTATTTCAAGATCAACCGGAAAACCCGATCAACCGAAGAGACCAATCAACCGAAAAGAATGAGCATGGCGACGGCAAAGCCGATGAGGCCTGTTGCTTCGGCGAAGGCAAAGCCGAGGAACAACGTGCCGCGCTGCGAGGCGGCAGCACCCGGGTTGCGGAGTGCTCCAGCGAGGTAGTTGCCGAAAATGTGGCCAATGCCAATGCCGGCACCACCAAGGGCAACGGCCGCAATGCCTGCGCCGATCATCTTTGCTGCTTCGAGTTCCATGTTCTTCTCCTGTGGAATAAGTTTTGGGTTGGATCAGTGATCAACATGCATGGCATCGTTCAGATACATGCAAGTCAAAAGGGCAAACACATAGGCCTGCAGCGCCGCCACAAGCAGTTCAAGGCCGGTCAAGCCCACCATGGCAATCAGCGGGACAAAACCAAAGTAACCAAGCATGACGACGAAGCCCGCCATCACCTTCAGCATCATGTGACCCGCCATCATGTTGGCGAAGAGACGAATGGAGAGGGAGAGGGGGCGGATGAAGTATGAGACGATTTCGATGAGCACTACGAGTGGCAGCAGCAGGACCGGCACACCCGAGGGTACGAAGAGCTTGAGATACTTGAAACCGTGTTTCCAGAAACCGATGAGTGTCGCTCCGATGAAAACCGTGAGCGCCAGGGCCAGTGTGACGATGATGTGGCTCGTCACAGTGAAGGAATAGGGAATGAGGCCCAAGACGTTGCAGAACAGGATGAAGAGGAACAGTGTCAGCACAAAGGGGAAATAGGCCCGCGCGTTGTCGTGCAGCACTTCGTGCGTCATGTTGTCGATCACCTCGTAGAGGCTTTCGGCCACGGACTGGAGGCGGGTGGGTACGAGCTTCGTCGGCGCCAGCAGGAAGAGCAAGGTGGCTGAGGCCACGGCGATCACCGCCCAGAGGGCCGAGTTGGTGAAGGAAAACGGACCGAAATCGACGAGCTTGTTGATGACGAACTGGTGGATCGGATCAATGATCTTCTCACCGTGTTCGGCGGTGCCTTCGGTGGTGGCGGCTACTGCTTGTGTCGTCACGTTCAATCCCCAAGTTCAATCCCGGCTTCAATCTTCTTCAATCTTCGTCGTCATCATCGGGAACCGATGGGGGCACTGGCCCCTTCGCTCCCATGATCGCATCGGCCGTCTTGGAGTGTGACATGCGCATCACATTCCAAATCCCCGCTGCCTGGCCGAGTGGCATCAGGATAATCATCATCCACGGCGTGGTGCCGAGCCAGCGGTCCAGATAGTAACCGCCGATCGTGCACACGGCTAGGGCGACCAAAATCTCGGAAATCGCACGCATGGCAAACCCCGCCGCCATGGTGTCGGTGGGATCAGGCCCCGTTGTGTCGTCCCGGGCAGCCAGCTGTTCATCCAGCTTGCGCCCAAGTTCATCGATCCGATCATCCTTCGGCGTCTTGCCGGCGTTCGACATGCCAGCCTTTGCCAAGGTCAACCCCCGATCAAACCCAAGGAAATTCACAACGGAAAGCGCCAACCGCCTCCGAATTGGGCTCTTCATAGTTATGGGGCGGAACCGTGTCAAGAATTGGATTTCACTGACAACATGTTGATATATAACAGTAATATGTTACGGCTTGGGGCCGCCCTACGGCCTCAGGAGGCTTTCAGCCGAATCCCGGGCTGGGTTCGGGGATGGGCGGCTGATGGCACTTTCAGGAAATAAAATCTAGAATAGGTCTGGAAGCCCCAAATTTGACCCAGGGCCGCGATTCGAGGGGGGGGCTGGCAGGGGAGTAGCGGAGACATGAAAAATCGCTGTACGGCCCGGAAAAGTGGCCTGGAATTGATTTCTATCTATAGGTTTATATTCTTTTCAGGTTCGCGGGAGGGTTGATTGTCGCCGCTACCCCCTCAGTCCTTCGGACAGCTCCCCAAACAAGTTGGGGGAGCGTGTGCTGACCGTCCTCCCTCAGCTTTGCTGGGGGAGTACCCGAAGGGGGAGGGGGTATCACAGCACGTTCAACCGCTGCAACGCCTCCCGCAAGCCATCGGGTCCGGTGAAATGGTGTCCCTGCCAGCCGCACGCCTCAGCGCCCCTCACATTCTTCAGGCTGTCGTCGATGAACAGGCACCCGCCAGCCTGTAAATTATTCCGTGTACAGAGCAAGTCAAAAATGGCGGGATCGGGTTTGAGGATTTTCTCATCGCCCGAAACGATGATATCGCGGAACAACGCGAGGAAGGGAAAACGGGCGCGTGTTTCCCTGAAGGTGTCGCCGTTCCAGTTGGTGATGGCGTAGAGCGGCACCTGGGCGGCATGGAGGTCTTCCAGGATTTTCACCGAGCCCGCAATCGCCCCCGGCACCATTTCCAACCAGCGCTCGCGATAGAGGTGGATTTCCTTTGCATAGTCCGGGTGGCGGATGATGGCCTCCCGGATGGCGTCATTCCAGTCACGGCCACGGTCCTGCTCCAGGTTCCACGGACCGTTGCAGACTTCGGCGAGGAACCACTCCATTTTGGCCACGTTTGCAAAGACCTTGCGGTAGAGATGGCGCGGATCCCATTCGATCAAAACCATGCCGAGATCAAAGACGATGTTCACGGCCAGATTCAGCCCGCTTCGGCCAGTTCGGTCGCCTCTTCAAGGTTCACCGACACAAGCTGCGAGACGCCCCGTTCCATCATGGTGACGCCGAAGAGCCTGTTCATGCGCGCCATGGTGAGCGGATGATGGGTGATGATGAGGAAGCGCGTTTCCGTGCGGCTGAGCATGGCATCGAGCAGGTTGCAGAAGCGTTCCACGTTGTGGTCGTCAAGCGGAGCATCGACCTCGTCCAGCACGCAAATCGGTGATGGGTTGGTGAGGAACACCGCGAAGATCAAGGCCAGGGCCGTGAGTGTCTGCTCGCCGCCTGACAGCAGCGAAAGTGTCGTGGGTCTTTTGCCTGGCGGCTTTGCCATGATTTCAAGGCCAGCCTCCAGCGGATCATCAGACTCGATCAACTGCAATTCCGCCTCGCCGCCGCCAAACAGCGTGGTGAACAGTTCGGTGAACTTGGCGTTGACGGTTGCAAAAGCATCGATGAGCCGCTGGCGTCCCTGGCGGTTGAGGGAGCCGATGGCACCCCGCAGCT
>JANPDD010000241.1:0-4842 GCA_031431295.1 Hyphomicrobiales bacterium
GGGCAATCCTCGTGAACGGGCTGGACATATCCCACCCCGCATGGTTCCTGTCAAAACATGCGGTTTTCTTCGCCACTCATCCCCGCGACGCTGATCAAGCGCTACAAGCGCTTTCTCGCCGATGTCCGATTGGGTTCGGGCGACGTGCTCACGGCCACCTGCCCCAACACCGGCACCATGCTGGGCCTGACCGATCCGGGCCTTGCGGTTTACATTTCCAAGTCAGACAGCAAGACGCGAAAATACGCCCACACCTGGCATTTGACGGAAAAGCCGGGCCTTGGCCTTGTCGGAATTGACACGAGCCTGCCCAACCGCATTGCCGAAGAGGCGATTGTGACCGGGGCGATCCCTGAACTTGCAGGCTATGGGGGCCTGCGCCGCGAGGTGAAATACGGCGAGAGCAGCCGCATTGATATCCTGCTTGAAGGCAACGGCAGGCCTGCCTGCTATGTTGAAGTGAAGAACGTGACACTCATCCGCACGCCGGGCCTCGCCGAGTTTCCCGATTGTGTGACGGAGCGCGGCACCAAGCACCTGCGCGAGTTGGCGGAGATGGTGAAGGCAGGCCACCGGGCCGTCATGGTCTATGTCATCCAATGCGCCAAGCCGTCCCGATTTGCCCTGACCCGGGACCTCGATCCCCGCTATGTGGAGGCCTTTGTGGCCGCCCGAAACCAGGGGGTTGAAGCCCTGGCCTTCACCTGCCATGTCACCCTTGACAGCATCACACCCAAGGCACAGATTCCGGTAACCGAACCATCATGAGCACACGCACCGAAGAGCAAGTTCGCATCAGGCTGCACAAGCCTGAGGATTTTGAAGGAATGCGGCGCGCCGGCCAACTGACGGCGCAGCTTCTTGATGTCCTCGTGGAGGCGGCAAAACCTGGCGTGACCACTGCCGCCCTCAACCGCCTTTGCGTTGATTTTGCCATGGCCCACGATGCCATTCCCGCCACCATTGGCTATCGCGGCTACAAACACGCGCTCTGCACCTCCATCAACCATGTCGTCTGCCACGGCATGCCCAATGACAAGCCGCTGCTCGATGGCGACATCGTCAACATCGACGTGACACTGATCGTCGATGGCTGGTACGGCGACACCAGCCGCATGGTCAATGTCGGGAATGTCTCCCGTGCCGCCGCGCGCCTGGTTGAAATCACCTATGAATGCCTGATGCGCGGCATTGAGCAAGTGAAGCCCGGCACCCATCTGGGTGACGTGGGCCATGCGATCCAGAGCCATGCCGAGGCCCAACGCTGTTCGGTGGTGCGTGATTTCTGTGGCCACGGCTTGGGGCAGGTTTTTCACGACCATCCGAATGTGCTGCATTACGGCCGCCCCGGCGAAGGTGTGCTACTGAAGCCCGGCATGTTTTTTACGATCGAGCCCATGATCAATCTGGGCAAACCCCATGTGAAGGTTCTGGGTGATGGCTGGACCGCTGTTACCCGTGACCGCTCCCTGTCAGCGCAATTCGAGCATTCGGTTGGCGTCACCGAAACAGGCTGCGAGGTTTTCACCTACTCGCCCAAAGGCCTGCACCACCCGCCCTATTCGGTCTAGGCCAATAGGGCGCAGCATGGCCAAGGGCTTCAGCGAGGCAGCGGTTCCCCTCCATCTTGGCCACCGCGAGCGGTTGCGCGAGCGTTTCAGGAACGCGGGCGCGAACGCCCTGCCGGACTATGAACTCCTCGAATTGGTACTCTTCAGGTCCATACCCCGGGCTGACACCAAACCGCTGGCCAAGGCGCTCATTGCGAGATTTGGCACCTTTGCCGAAGTGCTGGGAGCACCTGTTGACCGCCTGCAGGAAATACAGGGAGTGGGCGAACAGGTCGCCATGGACCTGAAGCTCGTCCAGGCCGCGGCCTTGCGCCTGGCCCGGGGCGAGGTCATGAACAGGCCCTTGCTGTCGTCATGGAACGCCATTGTCGACTATTGCCGCAGTGCCATGGCCTTCCACGAACGCGAACAGTTCCGCATTCTTTTCGTCGACAAGAAGAACCAGCTCATTGCCGATGAGGTGCAGCAGGAAGGCACCATTGACCACACACCCGTCTATACCCGTGAGGTGATCAAACGGGCGCTTGAGCTTTCCGCCTCCGCAATCGTCCTGGTGCACAACCACCCTTCAGGTGATCCCACACCATCGATGGCCGACATTGACATGACCAAGAAAATCATCATCGCCGGAAACCAATTGGGCGTCACGGTGCATGACCACATCATCATTGGCAAGAAGGGCCACGCCAGCTTCCGTTCCCTTGGACTGATTTGAGTTATGCCGTGCCGTTCACGGATGCGCCTGCCGCACGCAATCTCGCCAGGTCCTCCGGCGTGTCGGCATCGGCAAGAATGCCGGGGTCATCGACTTCGATTTCCACAATCTCATCTGCAAGCTCTGTCATCAAGCTGCGCGCGCCGCGATCACCCTCAAGGGTGAGCAGTCTGCCGAAGTGCTTTCGCCCCCACAGCACCGGGTTTCCAAACCTCCCCTTGTGCGTCGGCACGACGATGTTGCGCTTTTCCGCAGGGTCATAGGCGGCGATGAGCTTGTCGATGGTTTGCGGCCTTACGAGGGGCATGTCTCCCAAGCAGATAAGTACCGCATCCGTTTCTCCTGCTGCCTTCACGCCGCAACGGATGGAGGTGGAGATTCCCTTGGTGAAATCCGGGTTTCGAACATACTTGCTGATGGGTTCCGGGTCAGCCAATTCATCAATCGCACCCGCTTCATGTCCGAGCACAGCAATGATGTCGTCAACAGAAGAGCGTCGAATAGCTTGAATCGTTGCACGTATCATGGGTCGCCCATGAAATTCCGCCAACATTTTGTTCGCACCCATGCGTGAGGATGCGCCTGCCGCCAGCACGACTGCGGTGACTTTCGGTGCAGAAGCAATATTCCTTTTGCCTTCGCGTGGTGAAGGCCTTGACGGAATTTCAGCCAGCAGCCCGCCCGCCCCCATGTTCATGATGATGTCCGGCGTGACCGGCAAGTCCGCCATCAGGCGCTCCAGCACCCAGTCAAAACCATTGACCTTGGGCGAACGGGCGCAAGACGGTACCCCGATGACCGGGGTGCCGTGAAGTTCACCCAGCATCAGCAAGTTTCCGGGGTCGACGGGCATGCCAAGATGGGTGACATCACCACCCGCAGCGACGACAGCGGCCGGAATGACATCAGCGCGATCCACGATGGCTGACGCCCCCATGACAAGAATGGGGTGGAAGCCCATATCCTTCGCAGCCACCACCGCCAGTGCCACGTCTTCAATTGCGTGTTCGCACGGTGTGACGAAGCCCAGTGTCGCACCCATGGACTCAAGACGCTCCCGGATCACAACTTCACCCTTGTGCAACAGGTTCGGTTTTGTCTGGGGCAATGTCGTCAGGATGAGTGCCGCGTCCCTCGGCCTGAATGGCGCGACGCGGAGCAGCGGTTCAGTGCCGATGATGGCAAGTGCCTGCTGCAGAGCATCACGCGGCACGGCAAAGGGAATGACCTTGATGGTGGCCACCATCTGCTGTGTTCCAACACGCGAGAAACTTGGCAACGTGGCGATGGTCAGGCTTTCATGGACATGGTTGAACGCCCTGAGCCGCGCCTCATCGACAACCAGCAAACCCATGGCCGAGCTGTAGAGATTGGCGCGACCCGTGAAGGCCTCCTGCGCCCTGGCCCCGCCGCCGCAGGCTGCAAGCGAAATAGCCCGCGCCGCTTCATCCTCCGGAACATCATCGTTGGCCAGGCGGGCGGCAATGACTGCTGTGTGGCCAGCAGCTTTCAGGGCGGCAATATCTTCAACTGACAGCCTGCGGCCTTTCTTGAATATGCCTGTGGTGATCTTTATGCTGTGGGCAAGAATGGCGCCGACGGCCTCAGACAATGGTGTGGGTCCGAAAATCATCCGACCCGCAAGGCCTTTGTCAATTCAGCCATGATGGATATGGCAATTTCGGTTGCACCAACTGCCCCGATGGCGAGCCCGATCGGGCCATGGATACGGGCGAGCTTCTCGTCACTCCACCCCCTGGCCTTGAGCCGTTCCAGGCGCGCGCCCTGCGTTTTTCGTGAACCCAGGGCGCCGATATAAAAAACGTCGGATGCCAACGCCAGCTCCAATGCCGGGTCATCAATCTTCGGATCGTGGGTCAGTGCCATGAAGGCCGTGCGGCCATCAAGGCCGATGTGCGGGATGATTTCGTTCGGCCATTCCGCGTGCAACTGAATGTCAGGAAAGCGCACGCCCGTGGCAAAGGCACCGCGCGGATCAACCACCCAGATATCGTAGCCGGCCCTTCTGGCCATGGGAATGAGCGACTGGGCAATCAACACCGCCCCCGTGATGACAAGGCGCAGCGGCGGGTTGTGGATGGTGACAAAGACTTCGCCAGCGCTGGTTCTGGCAACGCCCGAGCGGTCAAAGCGAAAGGCCGGTGCGAGTATTTCGGCCAATTCATCACCCGCCGCCGCCTCGCGGCTCACCAGGCGCTGGCCACCCGTGGCAAGGTCAGTCACGACAGCGACGGCCCGCCGCGCCCGGCGTGCAGCCAACACTTCTCCCAACAGCGTTGCCTTCACCGCAAAACCTCGACATAGACCCGGATCTTGCCGCCACAGGCAAGGCCCGCTTTCCAGGCCGTCTCGTCTTCAACACCAAAGGACAGGATTTTTTGCCCGCTCGTGCCAATAAGATCGACGGCTTCCGTGATGACTGCCCCTTCAACGCAGCCGCCCGATACAGCACCTTCGAAATTGCCATTCTGGTCCACCACCAGCAGGCTGCCGACTGGTTGCGGCGCTGAACCCCAGGTTTCGATGACGGTGGCG
>JANPDD010000242.1:0-12888 GCA_031431295.1 Hyphomicrobiales bacterium
CAATCTGTTCAGCCAAATAGTGGGCATTGACGACGGCGCGTGTCACACCGGCCTCACGCAGGCGATCAAAGCCATGTTCGATCAGGGGCTTTCCCGCCACCTTGATGAGCGGCTTGGGCGTGGTGAGTGTCAAAGGCCGCATGCGATGGCCAAAGCCCGCCGCCAGCACCATGGCGGTGTGGCCCGGGTTTTTGATCTGGGTTTTGATCATGCTTTCACCCTGAGTGCCTCTGGCAGATGTTCGAGATACCACTGCTTCAAGTCATGCAAGGCCGGATGTTCCAAATTCTTCGCCAAGGCCCGTGACACCCGCGGCATGTGCTGGAGATAGCCGTGCTTGCCATCACGCATGGAAAGCCTGGCGAATATGCCAAGGATTTTCGTGGCCCGCTGCGCGCCCAGCACGGCATAGGCGGTCATGAATTGCGCGGCAGAAAACCCGGCCTCGTTCCGGCGAAGTGCCAGATAGTGGTTGATGGTGCGGTTCGCCAGCGCATCGGGAATATCCACGCGGGCGTCCTGGGTCAGTGACATGAGGTCATAGGCCCCGTGTCCCAACACGGCATCCTGTGTGTCAATGAGGCCAACCCGCTGCAAGCCCTTGCGCTCCGCCATCCAGATGAGGTTGGGCGAGTGATAGTCCCGCAGCACCCATTGCCGGCGGTTTTGTTCCGTATACGGAATAAGTGTCCGCCACACCGCCTCAAATGAACTGTTCACAGCTGCGGCGGCAGCACTGCCGTGGAGATAGGGCCAGAACCATGAGGGCAAAAGGTCTGCCTCGATCAACAGGGCTTCGGCATCATAGGGTCTGACGCTGTGCGTGGCGTTTGCCCCCACCGGCACGGTTGCCGGCCAGTCTTTTTGCGCCATGTCTGCGAGCACGTCTGCCGCCGCAAGCATCGGCACGGCCATGTCTTCGCCCGCCAGATGCATCCTGCCGAAAACGGTGGGGCCGAGGTTCTCAATCACGGCAAGCCCGGTCGCAAGATCATGGGAGAAAATCCTGGGTGCTGAATAGCCGCGCTCCACCAGCACGCCGTTCATGGCCACAACTGCGGGAAGCCCCTCGGCCAGATGGGCGATGGCGCTGTAGGGTCTGCCGTGGCGCACCGGCGGGCCATCGGGCCGGGTTGGCATGTCCATGAGGAGCGGTTCTGATCCATCGGCAACGTCCAGCCACTCATAGCGCCGCGCCGAGGCATCGCCTTCGAGGAAATGGCGGACGCATGGATTGGCGTGTTGGGTGAGGAAGTTTTCAATCAGCGTGTCGCGCGCCAGTGCGGCCCCCCAGGCTCCTTCGGCCCCGACCGCAATTTCCCTTGTATCGCCGGTGCCCGAGAATGTGAGCGTCAGGACATCGCAGGCCAATCCCGCCGGCAGGAGTTCAGGCCATTCAACAAGGGTCACGTGGTCGGCCACAAGTTCGGCCAGTCCCAGCTCTGCAACTTCGGCAGCCTCCTTCAGGCGGTAGAGATCGGCGTGGAGAACGGGCAGCCGGGTTTCTGCGTAGGTTTGGAGAAGTGTGAAGCTGGGGCTTGGAACATCAAAATCACCGCGCCCTCCCGCCATTTCGCGAATGAAGGCGCGGGCAAAGGTGGACTTGCCGCTGCCGAGGTCGCCGGTGAGGCGGATGAGGAAACCCGGCCTTGACCACAAAGACAGGCGGGCCGCCAGTCTCTCGGTATCGGCGGTCGATTGCGAATGAAACATCATGACCAGGTTACTCAGGCCGCCCGCGTTGATGCCTTGCGCTGCGGTCCCTCAATGGGAAGCGAACACACCACTGTGGTGCCATGGTCAAGCTTTGAAACCAGCGACACGCGGCCACCATGCAATTCGGTGAAGCTTTTGACCAGGGAAAGGCCAAGGCCTGGGCCGCGGTGGCTGCCGGGCGATGGCTTCGTCTGGAAGCGTTCGAATGCCTTGCCCTGCAGTTCCTGGTCCATGCCCCGGCCTGTGTCGGCCACCCAGATTTGCACCATGTCGCGCGCGCGCCGGGCTCCCATGGTGATGCGCGAACCCGGTGCCGAAAAGCCGATGGCATTGGACAGGAGATGGCCCAGCACCTGTTCGAGACGGGTTCCGTCTCCCTTGATCTCGGGCACGTCCGCCGCCACTTCGATGGTGATCGTCTGGTTGCGGCGCTCAAGTGATGGCAACACGCGGTCTGTCGCCTTTTCCAAAAGCTCCGCCACATCAAGGCTCGCAAGTTTCAGTTCCATGGCACCGGCATCGATGGCCGAAAGATCGATGATGGCATCGATGATGGACGCAAGATCGGCAGACGAGCGGCGGATATCAAGCACATATTCGCGTTGCTTGTCGCTGAGGCTGCCGGCAATGCCCACCTCGAGGGCCTCGGCAAATCCCGAAATGCTGGTGAGGGGGGTGCGGATTTCATAGGATACATTGGCAAGAAATGTTGTTTTCAGGCGGTCGGCTGCTTCCAGTGCCTCGGTACGGTCGCGCAGCGCCAGTTCGGCGCGCACTGAATCCGAAACATCGGTGAAGGTGATGAGGGCATTGCCGTCGGGCAGGGGAACGGCACGGAAGCGCAAGAACAATTCGCCGTGCCGGAAACGGCCCTCGGCGAATTTGCGGGCGCCATCGAGGCCGGTGATGCCGTAGCGGATGTCATTCCAGGCGGCCCGCGCCTCTCCGTCCACGGCACCCGAACCCGTGAGCTGGCCCGCGAGCTGGCCGGAGAGCTGGTCGACGTGGGGCTTTTCCGCCTCCGCCAATTGCCACAAGCGGCTGAAGGCGGGGTTGGCCAGGCGCAGCGTGCCATCCGACCCGAACAGTGCCACGGCCTCGGCAAGGTTGTCGAGTGTTTCGCGCTGGGTATCGAAGAGTTCGTTGTAGCGGCTTTCGAGCTGGTATTCCTTGGTGAGGTTTTCATAGAGGTAGGTGACCCCGCCAAACGGGTGCTGCTCGCAGATCACCATCAGCGAGCGGCCATCGGGCAGGTACCAATAGGTTTCGCGCACTTCGAGTCTGGTATAGGCAGCAAGCTGCTTGGCTTTCCATTCCCGGTAATTGGCCTGTTCGGGCAGCAGGCGCTGGGCCCGCAGGCGGTCTAGAATTTCACCATCGGAAGGCTGGTCTTCGAGCCAGCGGGGGTCCAGTCCCCAGAGTTTGGCATAGGCCTGGTTGAAAAACCGCAGGCGCTGGTCCGGCCCGAAAATGGCAATCGCCGTGGCCAGCTTGTCGAGCGTGGAGGTGTGGGCCTTGATGTGGCGGTCCAGTTCCTTTTCGGCGTTTTCCAGCGCTGTGACATCAATGGCAAACCCGGCACGGCCCCCGTCAACCGGCATTTCATGGATGTTGAAAGCCCGGCGGTTGCCCTGCTGGACGGCATGGATGCGGCCCAGAAGTTTCTGGCGATCATCCGCTTTGCTGTCATCCAATGGCGAGGCCCTGGCCAGCAGCCGCGCCTTTCTCGCCTCGGCGAAATCCGCCGCCTCAACGCTTTTCACATAGGACTGGTTGGCCCACACAAGTTCATCATCCTTGCCGCTGATCCAGGCAGGAAACGGCGCCGCGTCGAGAATGGCGGAGAGGCGCTCGACCTGCTTGCCGAGCTTGATGGCATCAAACGAAAGTTCAGTCACTTGCCGCCGGTCTCCCACCAGCGGCCTGATCCGCAGTGTTGCCATGCCCCCGGCGGCGCGCCCGTCAGCCTCGAGCAATTCGCCCTCACCGGTCTTGATGCCGATGTTGAACGCCTTGCCGCTCTGGCGCAGGGCCTGCAAAGCCCGGTTGAGGCTTTCAACGGAATCGCGGTCCAGCCACTGGGCGAAATTCAGGATGGCGGCACTGGACTTGGGAACAACAGCAGTGTCCCGGATGTTGTTGACGAAGCGCTCAGGCTCTGGCCCGTCACCGCGCCAGATCAGAAGAATCTGCGGCTCGGAATGCAGCGAGGTTTCAGCCTCGTTGAGCAGCAGCTCAAGATCCTGGTAGCGGGCGCGGGCGGCGCTGAGGCTGGCGCGCAATTTGATAATGGCAAGCACGGTTCCGCCTGCCAGCAGGGCCAAAGATCCGCCGAGGAGCAGGGTCAGGGCCAGTGCCTGGCTGGAAATGACAAGCTCGGCCTGGGCCAATGCCGGTGTTGCGGGCAGTGCCAATGCACAAATCGGCACAAGCCACCGCGCCACGCCAATTCTGCCGCCCTGTATAGACAACAACACCCTCCGCCCATCGAATACACTGACGCGAATCACAACCACACCATTTGGAATGCCTTGGTATACAGCAACCCGCGTTCAAGAGAACGCGGATAAGTTGCTGTAACATATTGAATCTGGCGCATCTTCCGCTTCGCAAATGGCGTCACCCCGGCGAAGGCCGGGGCCATTTGCTCGCTCGATGCGCTAGACAAAATTGGCGGGCGTGGTGAATTCGCAATGAAACCCGGTCAAGCAGGGGTCAGCGGCGCGCAGCCCCGCTGACGGCAGACATCTGTGACCGCTCTTCGGCTGCGAGAACATGGCCTGCGAGATAAAGCGATCCGCAGATCAGGATGCGCGGTTGCACGGCGAAAGTGAGCGCCAGCGCGACGGCGGCGGCAATATCGGGTGCAGGGCTCGCTTTGCCACCGAGGCGCTCCACGATCCCGGCAAGTTCATCTGCGGGAATGGCATTGTCCTCGCCCGGAATGGCAAGGGTGATGACATGGTGGGCAAGCCTTTCCAGGGAAGCGACAAATTGGGCCGCATCCTTGCTGTTCAACATGCCCCAGATGAGGATGAGGGGCTTGGGCGCACGGCGCGCCATGGCGGCAAGCGCTTCGCCAAGGACGACACCTGCATCCGCATTGTGCCCGCCGTCGAGCCACAGTTCCGCACCATCCGGCAGGAGGTTGGACAACACCC
The DNA here is from genome assembly GCA_031431295.1 of Hyphomicrobiales bacterium. Taxonomy (GTDB): domain Bacteria; phylum Pseudomonadota; class Alphaproteobacteria; order Rhizobiales; family Aestuariivirgaceae; genus Aestuariivirga. The sequence continues at coordinate 4,878 of JANPDD010000242.1, forward strand.
CGCCCGAAAGCCGTTGCAGGCGTGCGGGCCAGGTTGCCGTCGTGAGGCCACGGGCGATGTGGGTGTCATCGATGCGCGGATTGGAAAGTGCCCGCATCAACGCGATGGCATTGCCCGCATTGTCAACCTGGTGGCCGCCCACGAGCTTTGGCATGGGCAAATCCATGAGGCCCGCGTTGTCCTGGAACACCAAGCGGCCGTGTTGGCTGTAGGTGTCCCAGTCGCGCCCGAAAACTGAAAGCGGTGCGGCATGGCTTTCCGCCACCGCCATGATGGCCTCCAGCGCCTCGGGGGGCATGCGGCCCACGATGCACGGAACAGCCGTCTTGATGATGCCGGCCTTCTCGCGGGCGATGAGTGTGATGGTGTTGCCAAGATAGTGCTGGTGATCAAGGCCGATCGAGGTGACGGCCGTGAGATGGGGCCGGGCAATGACGTTGCTGGCATCAAGGCGGCCCCCCAAACCCACTTCCAGGATGAGGTAGTCTGCCTGTGTGCGGGAAAAAGCCAGAAAGGCCGCAGCGGTGGTGATCTCGAAGAAGGTGATTGGCTCGCCCCCATTGGCGGTTTCGCATTCTGTCAGCAGGACTGAAAGAGCATCATCGGAAATCAAGTCACCGGCGATGCGGATGCGTTCATGGAAGTGCACGAGATGGGGCGAGGTGTAGCAATGCACACGCAAGCCTGCGGCCTCAATCATGGCGCGCGCGAACGCAACCGTTGAGCCCTTGCCGTTGGTGCCCGCAATATGAATGACCGGCGGCAGGTTTCGCTCCGGATGACCCAACCGCGCAAGGATGCGCTCCATGCGCCCAAGGCTAAGGTCAATGATTTTGGGATGCAGATGAAGAAGCCGCCTCAGAATGGCATCACTGACCGCCATGGCGCTACCGCAACCCGCGTTCAATTGAACGCGGAAAAGTTGCTGTAGCTAATTGAATATGGCGCATCGTCCACTTCGCAAATGATTCCAATCGCTCGTCCGATGCGCTAGGCTGGCACGAGCGCGGTCGAGGTCGAGGGTTGATCCTGGGTCAAGGGAGCTGGCGCCTTCATCAGGATGCGGGCGATGCGGCTGATCGTGGCTTTCAACTCATGGCGGTGCACCACCATGTCCACCATGCCGTGGTCCTTCAGATATTCCGAACGTTGGAAGCCCTCCGGCAGTTTTTCGCGGATGGTCTGCTCGATGACGCGCTGGCCGGCAAAGCCGATGAGCGCGTTGGGTTCGGCCAGATGCACATCGCCGAGCATGGCGTAGGAGGCCGTGACGCCGCCGGTCGTCGGATTTGTCAGCACCACGATATAGGGCAGGCCTGCGGCGCGCAATTCCTGCACGGCAATTGTTGTGCGCGGCAATTGCATGAGAGACAAAATGCCTTCCTGCATACGCGCACCCCCTGATGCCACAAAGATCACGCAGGGGCATTTGACCTCGGCGGCGCGGCGCATGGCGACAATGATGGCCTCGCCTGCCGCCATGCCGAGGGAGCCGCCGATAAAGCCCATGTCCTGGACAATCGCCACCATGTCGAGGCCATCGACCTTGCCAATGCCGGCACGGATTGAATCCTCGCTCTCCGCTTTGGCCCTGGCCTCCTTCAGGCGGTCGGCATAGCGGCGCTCATCACGGAATTTCAGCGGATCGACGCTGACTGCGGGAAATGACATCGCCTCCCATGTGCCGCCGTCAAAGAGCGCTGCTAGCCGGGCTTCGGCGGGCATGCGGTGGTGATGGTTGGAGCCCGGGAAGACAAACTGGTTGGCTTCGAGATCGCGGTAGAACACCATCTGGCCGGACTCAGGGTCCTTGATCCACATGTTTTCCGGCGTGTCGCGCTTCTGGCCGAGAAGCGAGCGGATTTTGGGTCGGACGAAGTTCTTGATCCAGTTCATGTCGCTCTGCTCCGCACACCTTTGGCAATCTTGCGCACGAGGGAATGGACAGCCTTCGCCGTTTTTGGCGTGGCCTTGCCGTTCCTCGTCAGGGAGTCTGCCACAGCTAAGACCAAAGCAGAACCCACAACAACACCATCGGCATCCTGGGCAATGGCCTTGGCCTGTTCTGCCGTCTTCACGCCAAAGCCCACGCAGATGGGGAGCTTGGTGTGTTTTCTGAGACGCTTCACATTGGCTTTGACACTCTTCAGGTCGGGAGCCTTGGTGCCAGTGATGCCAAGCACCGAAACATAGTAGACAAAGCCTGAGGTGTTTTTGAAAACGGCTGGGGCCCGCTTGTTGTCCGTCGTTGGTGTGGCAAGCCTGATGAAATTCATGCCTGCCTTCAGGGCCGGAATGCAAAGCTCGTCGTCTTCCTCCGGTGGCAGATCGACAATGATCAGGCCGTCGGCACCGGCTTTTTTGGAATCCTTCAGGAACCTGTCGACGCCATAGACATAGATGGGATTGTAGTAGCCCATCAGCACCACAGGTGTTGTTTCATCGGTCGTGCGGAATTCCGTGAGAAGGGAAAGTGTCTTCTTGAGCGTCTGGCCTGACTTGAGGGCCCGCAATCCCGCCGCCTGGATGGCCGGGCCGTCAGCCATGGGGTCGGTGAATGGCATGCCCATCTCGATCACATCGGCACCAGCTTTCGGCAGGCCTTGGATGATTTTGAGGGAGGTTCTGTAATCCGGGTCTCCCGCCGTCACGAAGGTGACAAGGGCGGCGCGGTCTTTCGCCTTCAAGGCGGCAAAGCATGTGTCGATGCGGGTGGTCATGATTCCTCAAATATCTCGTCAAGATAGGACTCTGAGCGCTGGTCCAAAATTCGGATGATATCTACGACGTCGCCGCGATGCTCATAGATGATGGTGCATGGAATTTTTGGGACGGAAAGACGACGTCGCGGGGACTTACCGACCACGCGTCCCATTTTCGGGAAAGCGGCAAGCAGGCGTACGCATTTGTCCATACCCGCAGCTGCATTCGCCAACCCTTCCGGAAAATGCTCATCATGGTAAATCCTGAACCAGTGCAGGTCGACGATCGCCCGCTTGAGAAATACAATGCGGTTGGCCATCAGGCCACTTTCTTCCTGACTTTGGATTCCGAAAGTTTGCTATCCGGAAAAATGTCCGGCTCAGGCGGCGGCAATTCCTTGTCAGTGCCCCACGACGCCATCCACTCATGCACCGCTTCGGAAGAGACAAACACGCCCTTGTCAGCTTCTGCCGAAGCCTCCTCCAACTCCCGGCTCAGGCGGTCAAGCTGCTCAAAGTAGATTTTGATAGCCCTGTTGGCTACGAACCCGACAGGACGGTTTCTGCGCTTTGCCTCTTTCTCAAGGCGGCCCTTGAGCTTGGCGTCAAGACGGATCGAAAACGGTGACGTGGCCATGTTAAATCCTCCGTAAATACACTGTAATACACTGTAGTACAGAAGTCAAATTTCCGTCCCCAGGATTTTCGCCACCGTGAAGATGTCCTTGTCGCCGCGGCCGCACATGTTCATCACCATCAGGTGATCCTTGGGTTTTTTGGGTGCAAGTTTCATCACATGGGCCAGCGCATGGGCGGGCTCAAGTGCCGGGATGATCCCTTCGAGGCGGCAGCAAAGCTGGAAGGCGGCGAGCGCCTCCTTGTCGGTCGCGGCCACATAGTTGACGCGGCCCATGTCATGGAGCCAGGCGTGTTCCGGGCCGATGCCGGGATAGTCGAGACCTGCCGATATGGAATGTCCCTCGATGATCTGGCCATCGTCATCCATCAACAAATAGGTGCGGTTGCCGTGCAGCACACCGGGCCTGCCGCCACTGATCGAGGCCGCATGGCCGGTCTTTGTCTTGAGGCCATGGCCCGCGGCTTCGACGCCATAAATCTCCACGTGCCTGTCGTCGAGGAAAGGATGGAACAGCCCCATGGCGTTGGAACCACCGCCGATGGCGGCCACAAGTGAATCCGGCAAGCGGCCCTCGCGGGCCAACATCTGGCGTTTGGTTTCATTGCCGATCACGCATTGGAAATCACGCACCATTTCAGGATAGGGGTGAGGCCCCGCCACCGTGCCGATGCAATAGAACGTGTCCTCGACATTGGCGACCCAGTCGCGCAGCGCCTCATTGAGGGCATCCTTCAAGGTGCGCGAACCGGATTTCGCCGGGATGACTTCAGCACCCAACAATTTCATGCGGAAGACGTTGGGCTTCTGGCGCTCGATATCGACCTCGCCCATATAAACAACGCAAGGCAGGCCAAAGCGGGCGCAGGCCGTGGCCGTGGCTACACCATGTTGGCCTGCACCCGTTTCGGCGATGATGCGCTTCTTGCCCATGCGCCGGGCCAAAAGAATCTGCCCCATGACATTGTTGATCTTGTGGGCCCCGGTGTGGTTGAGTTCGTCGCGCTTCATGTAGATTTTGGCGCCGCCCAGATGTTCAGTCAGGCGCTCGGCAAAATAAAGCGGGCTTGGCCTTCCCACATAATGCTCGAGGAAACTGTCGAGTTCCGCCTGGAAGGCGGGATCGGCCTTGGCATCCTTGTAGGCCTGTTCAAGCTCAAGGATCAGCGGCATCAGGGTTTCGGCCACGAACCGTCCGCCATAGATGCCGAAGAGACCCTTCTCGTCAGGGCCGGTGCGGAAGGAATTGGGTGGTGGTGTCTGGTTCATGGGTTTCGTCTAGCCTTTGCCCTTGGCGGCCTCAATGAATTTCCGGATGAGGGTCACGTCTTTCACGCCGGGGGCGGATTCAACGCCTGACGAAACATCCACCATGGCGGCACCCGTCACGCGGATGGCTTCGGCGACGTTCGCCGGCGTCAATCCTCCAGCCAGCATGAAGGGGCGCGCCGCATCCCTCAATATCGTCCAGTCAAACGCGAGGCCATTGCCGCCCGGCAGGACCGCTCCCGCAGGTGGCATGGCATCGTAAAGGATGAAGGGTGCTGCGGCATAGTGATGTGCGCGGGCAACATCGGCCGATGTTGCCACCCGTAACGCCTTGTAGGCAGGAATGCCCGTCAGCGCCTGAATATCTGCAATGCGCTGTGGCGTTTCTGAGCCGTGGGCTTGAATGTAGTCGGGCTTCACGTGTCCTGCGATAGCCGTGAGCACGGCATCATCGGCATCAACAACAAGGGTCACGATTTTGGCGCGGCCCCGCGCCTGCTCCGCAAGCCGCATCGCCTGCTCCAGCTTGATGTTGCGTGGTGACTTTTGAAAAAACACCAGGCCCACAAAATCAGCGCCATGAATGAGGGCTGCCTCCAATGTCTCAGGCGTGGAGAGCCCGCAGATTTTGACGGCGACCATCAGCCGAGGCTTTCCAGAATGGCCGCACATGCCGCCACAGGATCATTTGCCCCGGTAATGGCGCGGCCAATGACGAGAATGTCAGCCCCTGCGGCAATCGCCGCCTCAGGCGTTGCAACACGCTTCTGGTCATGGGGTTGGGCGTCTGACGGACGGATGCCGGGAACGACGGTGAGGAATTCGCGCGGCAGGTGCTTGCGAATGCCTGCCAGATCAAGCGGTGAGCAGACAACGCCGGCAAGACCCGCTTCATGGGCAAGGGTGGCGAGAGACAGGGCGTGGGCCGCCGCACCGCTGTTTCGGGAAAAACCTGCCGCCCAGATATCGTCGTCGGAAAGGCTGGTGAGAACGGTGACGGCAATCAGTCTCGTTTCCAGGCCAACGGCGGCGCGCGCCGCCTGCATCATCTGAAGTCCGCCCGTGGCATGAACATTGATGATGGCGGGAGGCGGTGCAAGCTGCAGGAGGGAGTGCAGCCCCTGTGCCACCGTGTTGGGAATGTCGTGGAGTTTGAGATCAAGGAAGACCGGAATGCCGATGTCCGCGACCTTGGCGTAGCCCGAGGCACCATGGGCATAGAAGAATTCCAGGCCCAGCTTCACGTAACCCGCATGGCCCTTGAGGCTGCGTGTGAGAGCGACGGCCCGGGAAAGATCCGGCGTGTCGAGAGCGACACAGAGGGGGTTCGTGTTTGCCATGGCGAGGGGTGTTAGCGCATCGGACGCGCCATTGGAATCAATAGCGGGAGAAAAGACGCGCCCCTTCAGGCGCAGTGCAAACCCGCCTTACATGAAGCCGATGGGAAGTGTGCCTGTGTCCTGCGGCGGCGGGCCGGGGTCATTGCGCCTCACGTCCGCCAGTTCCTGCTGCAACAGGGTGACCTGGACATGGGAGTCGCGCGCCGCCTTGCGCCATTTTCCCTGGGCCAGCCATGAGGCAGCCCAGCCCACGATGATGCCGATGAAGACGCCGACGAACAGCAACAGCCACAGCGGCATGTCGATGGCGGCGAAAGGGGCATCCTGGGAAAAGGGATCAAGCGAAAGCGTCACCCAGCGGCGGTTCGCCACCGCAAAGGCGATCACCACAAAGGCGATTGGAACGCCCACCACCCAACGGAAAAAGCGGCGCACGCGGTTCTCAGTCCTTGTCGTTCATCCGGACCCGCAACTCCTTGCCGGTCTTGAAAAACGGCACGCGCTTGGGCACCACGTCAACGCTTTCGCCGGTGCGCGGGTTGCGGCCAAGCCGCCCCTCGCGTGATTTCACCGAGAAGGCACCGAAGCCCCTGAGCTCGACGCGGGCGCCGTCGCGCATCACGGTGATGATTTCGTCAAGGACGCGGTTGACGATGCGCTCCACATCGCGATGGTAGAGATGGGGGTTCTTGTCGGCGATCTTTTGAACCAGCTCGGATTTGATCATGGTGCCCTCGGCGAGAGTTGTCACAGTGCAGGGTGCCAAAGCACAAGCAAGCCGTCAAGCTTGGCGCGTCCGGCCAGTTTCTGGAGCCCCGGAAGTCCTGAGAGCCCCAACGCCGAGGCCAGCGTGTCGGCAACACTGGCACCCAGAAGCCATTCGGCATAGGGCCGGGGCGGCAGCCAGTCCTGCACCTCAAGATCAGCAGCAATTCTTTTCTCGGAGGTGAGCCAGACGAGCGCTTCATCCTCGCCGCCCAGCGCGTCAATCAAGCCTTCCCTCAGCGCCTGGCGTCCCGTGAACACCCGGCCGTCGGAAAGGCCCGTGACCTTGCCTTGATCAAGTTTGCGCCGTTCGCCCACCAGACTCTTGAACCATTGGAAGCCATCCTCCACCATGATCCGGGCATAGGCGCGGGCCTTGTCGCTGACAGGCTTGTAGGGCGATGGCTCGGCCTTGAGGTCACCGGACTTGATTTCCTCCATGGTGATGCCAAGCGTGTTGAGAAGCCGCGAGACCTCGGGAAAGCTGAAGATCACGCCAATGGAGCCGGTGATGGTGTTGCCGCGCGCCACGATGCGGTCAGCACCCAGGGCCGCGATATAGCCGCCGGAGGCTGCGACCGTGTCCATGACGGCAACCACGGGCTTTTTTTCCGCCAGTTTGCGGATGGCAAGGTAGAGTGCCTCCGAGCCCGCCGTGGTTCCGCCGGGGCTGTCAATCCGCAGGATGACGGCCTTGGCCCGGTCATGCTTGGCGACATCGCGCAGCAGAGTGAGGCTTTGCTGGTCGCCGGTGATGAGCCCGTCAATGCGCAGCCTGGCCACATGGTCGGAAACAGGACCCGCACCCGACAGGTTGGCAATGAGGACGACCAGCGCCACGGCGATGAGGCCCAGCGCCACAAGGCACCAGCGGCGGCGGCTTTTTTTCAGGCTGAGGTGGTTGATGATATGGTCGATGTCGCTTGCGGTCATGGAGGTTCCTTTTAACCTGCACCGTCACCCCTCCTCACGTCGGGGTGACGGGGATATGGGGGATTTACAGGACAATCACAATCCATTTGAGACTCCCAAAACAAAACTGGCCAGACTTTCATCCGGCCAGTTGAACTTGGGCAATAAGCGAAACGCCCTATTCCTTGTCTTCGTCCTTCTTCTTCATGGCGGCCTGCAGGATGTCGCCCAGCGAAGCACCTGCGTCCGTTGAGCCATACTGGGCCACGGCCTCGCGCTCGTCGGAGATTTCCAGCGCCTTGATCGAGACGTTGACCTTGCGGGCCTTGGCATCGAACTTTTCACCGACGGCAAAGCGCTCGGTGCGCTGTTCGCCACGGTCACGG